>CAIQPA010000307.1 GCA_903873545.1 uncultured delta proteobacterium | reverse complement strand
GGTGGGCTCGAGGGTGAGCGCCTTGTCGAGCATGTTGGGGACGAGGAAGAGGCTCTCGATGCGCTCGCGGCGGAGGTCGTCGAAGAGGCCGGCTGCGTCGAAGCGGGGGCGCAGCACGAGCGTTCCGCCGAGCGCGGTGATGAGGCCGGTGAAGGCCTGCGCTGCGCTGTGGTAGAGGCGGCCGACGACCATGTGGCGCTCGCCTGCGACGAAGGGCAGCCGCTCGAGGATGGCGGTCAGCTCGGTGATGGTCATGGCCGAGAAGTTGCGAACCGCGCCCTTGGGTCGGCCGGTTGTTCCGGAGGTGTAGACCACCGATTCGCCGTCGTCGCCGGCCTCGAAGTCGCGACTCTGCGAGGCGCGGAAGAGCTGGTGGAGCGAGGCGACGGATTCGCCGTGGGCGCCGCTGTCTGCGTCGGCTGTGTCGAGGCCGTCGATGTGGAGGATGGAGACGGTGCGGTCGTCGAAGGCAGCGGTGGCGGCGCTGGCGACGGGCAGCGCTTGGGTGCTCGCACAGATGAGCTCTGCGCCGCTGTTGCGGAGCACATGGTCGAGCTCGGCGGGGCGTAGTTCAAACGAGGCGTGGACGGCGGCGGCGCCGAGCCGGAGCAGCGCGAACCAGAAGACGAGGTACTCGACCCGGTTCTCCGACATGAGGATGACCCGGCTCCGGGCGGCGATGTCGAAACGGCTACGGAGGAGCGCGGCGACCCGGTCGATCGCCTCATCCATCTCGGCGTAGGTGAGCATCCGTTCGAGGTCGCAGACGGCGATGCGGTTGGGCTCCTTGGCGGCCATGATGCGGTGCAGGTTTTTGAGCGACGGCCGCTGCCCGCCGAGCGCGCGGTAGCTCTCGATGGGGTTGCGGGTGAGCTCGTGGAGCAGGCCGGTCTGCTTGAGCACGGCGAGGGTGTTGGGCGCCGCAGTGAGGTGCTCGCGGAGCCGCTCTGGATTGGCGCCGATGCGGCGTGCGATGAGGTCGAGGAGGTTCATTCGGTGACACAGCGATTGGCGCGGCAGACGGCTGAAGGCGGTGGGCCGCAGCGGCAGGCGGAGGTGGAGAGGGAGCTGCAGGAGAGGCTGTCGTAGGAGGCAGTGAGCGAGGCGAGATGCGAGGTCTGCGCGCTGGTGTTGTGGGCGTAGTAGCAGCCGAGCTCGGCGCAGGCCGGGGCGAGCTCGGCGGTGCAGTCGGAGTCGGCGTTGCAGGGCTGCATGTCGGCGATGGCGGTGCGCATGGCGTCGAGCAGGCCGCCGCAGTCGGTGATGGATCCGGCGCAGACGGGGATGTCGCAGCCGCAGCCGTCGGTGGCGCAGAGGCAGTCTGCGGGGCAGGCGGAGGTGCAGACATCGGGGCAGGCCTGGCAGCTTCCGTCGATGCAGCCCGAGAGCGGAGGTGCGCCGCAGCGGCAGACAAAGTCGCCGCAGTTGCCGGCAACGAAGCGGTCGTAGACGGAGGTGATGAGGGAGCGGTCTTTGTCGAGGCGGAAGAACTCGTAGCAGCCGCCGCCATAGGGGCAGAGCGGGTTGAGCTGGAGGGCGCACTGCGACGAGCGGTCGCAGAGCGCCATCTCTTCGCGGGCTGCGGCGAGCTCGGCCTCGATGGGAGAGCAGCGGCTGGGGATCCAGTCTTCTGGGATGGGCGTGGTGTCGGCGGTTGTGTCGGCGGCTGTGTCTTCGACGGTGGTGTCAGCGGTTGTGTCGGCGGCGGTGTCTGAAAGGGTATCGGTGGCTGTGTCTTCGATGGTGGTATCAGCAGCTGTATCTGCAGCGGTGTCGGCCGTTTCCGAGGTGTCTGCAGCGGTGTCGCTTCCGGAGCCTGTATCTTCGGTCGCGGTATCGACGGCGGTGTCTGCCGCAGTGTCAGCAACCGTGTCGGTCGCGGTGTCTTCGGCTGAGCCGCTCGCGCTGTCTTCGATGGCGGCATCGGTGGCGGCCTTTGCGGCGCCGCCGCTGGTGCCACAGGCGAGGAGCGTTGCTAGCGCGAGGAGCGAAGCGAGGTGTGTTGCGAGCTGCTTCATGGTGCCTGGCTGGTGGCGACGCGATCGAGTGCGTCTGCGTCGGTGAGGCCTTCGCGGAGGAAGGCGATGAGGTCGTCGAAGTCGCGGTCTGTCATGGTCACAGGTGTAGCGACGAGGGGGTCGAGGGTGGAGAGCAGACGAGCGTTGTCGATGGGTGCGCCGCGCCAGGTGGACTGGAGGAGCGGGTCGAGCTGCTGCCAGTCGTAGCGGAGGAGGGCGTCGCGCGGGTCGAGGTGGTGTCGGACGGCGGCCTCGAGCGAGGTGTAGGCGCCGTTGTGCATCCAGGGGCCGGTGGCGGCAGTGTTGCGCAGCGGCGCGGTGGCGAAGGCGTAGCGGTCGGTGGTCCGCTCGGTCTGCGACGCGCGGCCGAAGTCGTAGGGCTCTTCGTACTCCTGGCCGAGCCCGATGAAGGGGACGCCGAGGTTGTGGAAGGCGTTGTCGGCGAGGAGGGGGCCGTTGTGGCAGCTGGTGCAGCCGGCGGAGGTGGAGAAGAGGAGGGCTCCGCGGAGGGCCTGGTCGGAGAGGGCGCTGTCGTCGCCTGCGAGGAAGCTGTCGAAGGGTGTGTCGCGGCTGTCGAAGGCCTGCGCGGCGTAGGCCTCGAGCGCAGAGAAGAGGCGCTCAAGCGAGAGGGATTCGGGCGCCTCGCCGGGGAAGGCGGCCGCGATGAGCGGGCGCATCTGGGCGTCGCTGACGAGCCGTACTGCG
>CAIQPA010000306.1 GCA_903873545.1 uncultured delta proteobacterium | reverse complement strand
GCCCATCCTCTGCTGCACCGCAGAGGTGCTCTCACAGATGGCCCTCCGCTTCGGCGACGAGGCCCGCGTCCACGACGTCATCATGGACGAGTTCCACTACTACTCCGACCGCGACCGCGGCTCGGCCTGGCAGATCCCGCTCCTCGCCCTGCCCCGCTGCCGCTTCCTCCTCATGTCGGCCACGCTCGGCGACGTCTCCTCCCTCCAGCAGGACCTGCAGACCCGCTCTGGCCGAACCGTCGCGCTCGTGCAGTCCGAGCAGCGCCCCGTCCCGCTCGAGTTCTCCTACAAAGAGTCCTTCCTCCACGAGACCATCGCAGACCTCCTCGGCCGCGGGCGCGCCCCCATCTACGTCGTCAGCTTCACCCAGCGCGAAGCCACCGAGCTCGGCCAGGACCTCACCAGCGCCAACATCGCAAACAAGGATGCCCGCGACGGCATCCGCAAAGAGCTCTCCGGCTTCCGCTTCGACAGCCCCTTCGGCCCCTCGCTCCGCCGCTTCGTCTCCGCCGGCATCGGCGTCCACCACGCCGGACTCCTCCCCAAATACCGCCTCCTCGTCGAGCGCCTCGCCCAGGCCGGACTCCTCCAGGTCATCTCCGGCACCGACACGCTCGGCGTCGGCATCAACGTCCCCATCCGCTCCGTCGTCTTCTCCAAGCTCTGCAAGTTCGACGGCGAGCAGGTGGCCATCCTCTCCGTCCGCGACTTCAAGCAGATTGCCGGCCGCGCAGGGCGCAAAGGCTTCGACGACCGCGGCTGGGTTGTCTGTCAGGCGCCCGAACATGTGGTCGAGAACCGCAAGCGTGAGGCCAAGGCCTACGGCAGCGGAAAGAAGATCAAGATCCACAAGGCCCAGCCGCCAGAGAAGGGCTACGTCCCCTGGGACGAGAAGATCTTCCTCCGCCTCGTGAACGGCCGCCCCGAGGCCATGCGCAGCCGCTTCAAGCTCGACCATGGCGCGCTCATGAATGTGCTCCAGCGCCGCAACGCCAACGGCTACCGCGAGCTCGTCCGACTCATCGCCGTCTGCCACGAGAACGAGGGCGGAAAGAAGCGGCTCCGCCGCCACCTCAAAAGCCTCTTCCAGTCGCTCGAAGCCGCCGGAATCGTGCAGCGAACCCGCGACGAACGCACCATGCTCCCCACCGTCGAGCTGGTCCGCGGACTCCAGAGCGACTTCTCCATGCACCAGGCGCTCAGCCTCTTTCTGCTCGACGCCCTCGAGCGCTTCGAGCGGCTCGGACTGCCCTCCGAAGAGTATGCGATGTCGGTCCTGAGCCTCATCGAATCGCTTCAAGACAACCCCTTCTCCATCCTCAACGCCCAGGCCCACAAGGCCCGGCGCGCACTCGTCGCACAGATGAAGGGCGAGGGCGCCGAGTATGAGGAGATCCGCGAGGCAACCGAGAAGGTCACCTTCCCCAAGCCGCTCGCCGAAGAGATCTACACCCTCTTCAACGCCTTCGCCGAACAGAACCCCTGGGTCGGCCGCGAGAACGTGCACCCCAAGTCGATCATGCGGGAGATGTGGGAGGGCTACTTCTCCTTCGCCGAGTATGTGCGGCTCTACGGCATCGAGACCGCAGAGGGGCTGCTGCTGCGCTACCTCAGCAGCTCCTACAAGATGCTCGTTCGCAGCGTCCCCATCGCCTTCCTCAACGACGAGCTCGTCGAGGTCATCGGCTACTTCCGCGCCATGATTGAGCGGGTCGATTCCAGCCTCGTCCGCGAGTGGGAGGAGATGGTCGCCGACGGACCAGACACCGACACCGACCGCGCCGACGCGCCACCTCCGCGCGACATCTCACGCGACCCCCGCGCCTTCGCAGCACGCATCCGCGCCGAGCTCGCAAGCCTCGTCAAAGCGCTCTCCGCGCGCGACTACGAAGAGGCCATCGCCTGCCTCTTCACCGAGATGCACGACCCATGGAGCCCCGCCCGTCTCGAGCAGGCCATCGCCCCCTTCTTCGAAGAGTATGACTGGCTCCGCTCCGACCATGCCTCGCGCATGCCCGAGCACACCACGCTCAAGCTCGTCGCGCCCAAGGTCTGGGAGGTGCGACACAACCTCCTCGACCCCCAGAGCGACCTCATCTGGTTCGCCGAGCTGGTCGTCGACCTGCGTGAGGGGACGCCCAACGAGGGCCCGCTCATCCGCCTCCGCGAGATCCGCTGCTAACCGGCCGCGTCGCCTACCGCGAAGAGCAGCATGTCGGCCGGGATGGGCGCCTCGATGGTCATCTCCGCCCGGGTGATCGGATGGGGAAAGACCAACTTCCGCGCATGCAGCATCACCCGCGCGGCGCTGTTGCCTCCCGCTGTGCGCGGGCCGCCGTAGAGCAGGTCGCCAAGGATCGGCAGCTTCGAGCCGGCGAGATGGGCGCGGATCTGGTGCATGCGGCCCGTGTGGGGCTGCGCCTCAATCCAGACGTAGCCGTCGCCCCGTGAGAGCGTCGTGAAGGCCGTCGTCGCACGGTCGCCGCCGCGGTGGACCGACCGCATGATCGTCATGCCGCCCTCGAGCCGCTGCGCCGCAAGATGGTCGTCGACCGTCCAGGCAGCCTCGGCCGTGTTGAGCCGATCACGGGCAATCGCAACATAGGTCTTCTGCGTCGCACGGGCCGCAAAGGCCTCGCCCATCTGCGTGATCGCGCGGTCGGTCTTTGCCATCACCAGCACGCCGCTCGTGTCGCGGTCGAGCCGGTGGGCCAGCTTCACCGAGAGCTGCCGCCCTTCACGCGCCGACAGAAAGCGAGAGACCGACTCCACCGCGTTGTCCCGCAGCGGGTCGCGCGTGGGCTGCGACGGGATGCCCGACGGCTTGTTGACCACAATCAGGTCCTCATCCTCAAACAGCACCGCCTCGGCCCAGTCCATGCCGCCCGACGCCACCGGCGCCGCGGCCGCCTCGGCCTCCGCCGTCGTCAGCGAGTCGCCCGCAAAAACAATCCGGCCCGCAAGCTTCACCCGACGGCCATTCAGATAGACCCGACCTGCATCGATCCAGCGGCGGCTCTCGCCGCGCGAAAGTGGCGCCTCAGAGTCCTGGCTCAGCCGCGCCAGCGCACGATCGATCCGCTCCCCCGCAACCTCGGGTGAGATCTCCAACATATGCTGCCACTTCACGACAGACTCATCTGAAGGCCAGTCGCATTCCGCTGCTCAAGATGACGCTTCAACGCCGCCGCGAAGGCCTGCACCGAAGGCCAACGCGCCTCGGCATCCTTTTCCAGTGCTCTCATGACAATCACATCCAGCGTCTCGGGAATCCAACGGTCAGGCGCAGCGACACTCGGCGCCACAATGGGCTCCGTGATAACCGCCATCATTGTGAGCATCGCGTTGTCGCGCAACGAAGGCTGACGGAAAGTCAGCATCTCGTAAAGAATCACGCCCAGCGCGTAGACATCGCACAGAGGACCGAACTTCGAATGCTGCCCGCGCGCCTGTTCGGGCGACATGTAGGAGGGCGTCCCGACAGACTGCGCAGCCGGACCGACGCGCCTGCGCTCTTCTCCCCCCGACTGCTCCGCCCAATGCGACTCGCCCCAGTCCATGACCTGCACCTCGCCATAGTCGCCGATCATGATGTTCTCCGGCTTGAGGTCGAGATGCACCACACCACGCGCATGGGCAAACTCCATCGCACTGCAGAGCTGCAGGAAGAGGTTCATCAGCGCGAGCGGACCAACCCGCTGCACGGTTGCAGCGTCGTTCCGCGCCAGACCCTCCAACAGGTCGCGCAGCGTCCGACGCGGCACCTCACGCATCGTGTAGTAGAGGCGACCGTCCTGCAGCCGGCCGAGGTCGTAGACCGCGACGATGCCCGGATGGTCGAGGCGACCGGTGGCGCGCGCCTCACTCTGCAGCCGCGCCTCCTCCTCCGGGTCGCTCGGAAACTGCCGCAGCAACTTCATCGCAACCCAGCGGCCGAGCTGCTGATCATAGGCCCGGACCACGCGGCCGCTGGTACCCTCGCCCAGCAGATCGCCCAGCGCATAACGTTCATTCTCAGGACGGCTCGCTGTGAGCCGACCTTCGGCGAGCTGCTCCGCCGCTGCGTCCAACGCATCGAGGAGCGGATCGGCCACCGAGGCAGAGGCGCTGCGCTCCAGCCTGCGCTCCACGCGGCGCGAGACAACCCGGAGCTGCTCCGCGGAGAGCAGCCCCGGCGCCACCCAGAGCGCCTCCTCGGTGCCCGCTTGCGCCACGACCCGACCCATCGCAGCCGCGAACTGCTCGCCCGTCAGCCAGCCCGCATCGAACGCCTCAACACCCACCAGGAGTTGGCGATACTGCCACTGCTCCGGTGCCGCATGAAGAGTGTGAGACTGCACCATCGAGACTACCAATCTGCCGCCACGCTCAGGAGTGTTTGTCGCCCTCAACCTCGGGCGCGAGCTGCAGACGCATCACCACCCGACCAATCCGGAGCTTGTCGCCCGGACGCATCCGCGCGGCGCCGTTTCGATCGATGAGCTTGTTGTTCACGTAGCTGCCGTTTCGGCCGCCCATATCGTGCACCGTGATCGACTCGCCCGCAGGGCTAAAGGAGATCCGCACATGCTGACGGTGCACATAGGCGGGGTCCTGTGCGGTCAGGTCGATGTCGGGGCAGCGGCCGGAGCCGGCATCATAACGCCCCACCATCATCTCGTAGTCGCTCAACAGAAACTGCTCGCCCAGGATCTTGCCCTGCTCCACCACCAGCTTCACCCGGCCCAGCAGCGACGGACCCTGACCAGCGCGCCCGTAGGGCTCCTGCACTGCCACGCCCGCCCGATGGTCCTGATGCCGCGGCTCAGCCAGGCTCGGCTCGTTGCCGCTCAGAGAGTCCATCGTGAAGACCTCGCTGATACCGGGCATGACCGCACCGCAGGCCTTGCAGGCGATCGCACTCACCGGATTGTTGGCTCCACAGGTCGGACAGAACAAGGTTCCTCCAGTGCGCAATGGCCCACGCCTAGCACGCGGGGCAACATCAAACCCTCTCGCGCGGTGCTAGCCGAGCCACTGCGGCATGGCAACCGTGGCGCTCCTCGGCGGGATTGTTGGCCCCAACGCGCTGCCTCCGCTACACCCGACACCATTGGCGCCTGACGCCGTATCGGGGAAGAGCCACGCCATCCTCACCTGCAAGGAGCGGTCCGGTCCACGCCGACCGCCCCACCCACATCCTCACCCGTCTGGCTCCGCCCCACCCCAGGCACGAGTCTCGACCTCTCTCCTCCACGCCGAACCCACCGAGCCCGCCACCTTTGCAACCGCTGCAGCCAACACCCGCCGACGATGCGGCAACGCCCGCCCCGCCTCGGCCTCTCCGAAGGCTCCTCTCCTGGGCCTTCGGCCTGATCGTCGCCTACTTCGCCATCGTCATGGTGCTCAAGTTCGCCCGCGGTCTCTCGTTCCCGCACATCCTCGCCTCTGTTCGAGCTACGCCGCCGCTCACCATCGCAGGCGGCGTCGCACTGGTGATGACAAGCTTCTGGCTTCTCTCCATCTACGACCTCCTCGCCCTGCGGCACGCAGGCTTTAAGACCCCCTACAGCAGGGTCTTCCTTATCTCCTTCCTCTCCTTCTCGCTCGGCAACGCCGTCGGCTCCAACATGATCGCCGGTGGCGCAGTCCGCTACCACCTCTACGGCAGGCTCGGCATCCCACCCCGCATCCGACTTGGCATCATCGGGTTTGTCGCTGCGACCACCTATTCCGGACTCCTCGTGCTCGTCGCAGCCGCCGGACTCCTCGCGCAGGACTTCATCCAGAGCGCGCTCCACCTGCCCCGCTGGGGGAGCATCGCCGCAGCGATCGCCAGCTTCCTCCTCCTGATCGCCTACCTCGGCGTCACCATCCGAGACTGGCCCCTGCCCCGCTGGATCGCCTCTCGGATCGCACTGCCCTCCGGGAGCACGGCACTCGCCCAGATCACCCTTTCCGCGCTGGAATGGATGGTGCTCGCCGCCCTGCTCTATCTGCTCCTGCCCGGGGCAGGGAGCGTCGGCTACTTCGGCATCCTGCTCGCCTACCTCGTGGCAATCCTCGCAGCGACCGTGAGCAATGTGCCTGGCGGCATCGGCGTTCTGGAGACCGTGCTGAGCCTGCTCCTCAAGGACCAGATCCCACCGGAGCAGGTGGTCGCCTCGATGCTGGTCTTCCGGCTCCTGCTCCACATCCTGCCGCTCCTGGTAGCGCTCCCCGTCGGCACCATCCATCTGCTGATGACACCCCGGCAGCAGCCTGCCGCATGAGATGCCTCCTGCTGCTCGCACTCTTCGCCGCGGCCTGCTCCGACGAGCCCAGCGCTGCGCCAGAACCGACAGACAGCTGCAGCGAGCTCGCCCTACCCGTCGCTGTGGAGATCGGCACCACAGATGCCGAACAGCGCCACTTTGCCCCCTTCGGCGGCGCAGGCCTGCTCCCCATCACGGCAGGATTTCAGGGCCTCGTCTTCGTCAGCTTCGCGCTCCGGAGCAGCGAGACGCTCCCACCCCGCATGGAGGCCTCTATGCGCCTGAGCGACGACACCGGCCGCCTCCTGCTCCCGGCCACCAAGACCGCCCTCTTCTTCGAGCCACAGGCAGACGGCAGTTCGGTGGACCCCAACCTGCTGCTCCTCCTCGACCCGCCGCTGCCGGCAACCTGGAATGGCGTAACAGCCAACCTCGAGGTCGAGGTCTACGGCGGGAGCCGCTGCGCCCGTATCAGCCAGCGGGTCGAGCTCAGCGACCGCGGAGGCTGCTTCATGGACGAGTCAGGCGCCATCGTCTGCGCTCCCTGAGCCACGGGGGGCATCCCGCGCCTCGCAAAATTGCACGACCCCCACACCGGAGACTAGACTTTCGTCCGGTGCGACACGATGCTCCCAATCCCTCGCTCTCTGCACAGGTGAACCATGCGCTCCTCTCTCCCTCGGCTGTTCGCACTCTCCGCAATCCTCGCCTTCGCCGCCTGCGAACAAGAGAGCTGTGACTGCTCCGGTGGCTCCGCCACGGGCGATGGCAGCGGCATTGGCAGCGGTGAGGCCTCCGGTGCCGCAGCCAAGGGGGCAGATGGCTCGGCTGCAGCAGCGCCTGCCAAGACCCTGAAGATCGCCTCGGGCTTTGACCCCTCCCGCCTCGGCAACGAGGCGCTCCCGCCAGACTGGGCCGAGCAGGCCCTCGTGATCTATTCGTCGGACTGCGCTGCCGGTGACCCCAACGCCTGCGTGCTCGAGGCCAACGCCTACCATGACGGCACCGGGGCCAAGCAGGACTGGAACAAGGCGCGCGAACTCTACGAGAACGGCTGCACCGCCAACAACTTCGCGGCCTGCCTCCGTCTCCGCGACATGTACCGCTTCGAAGAGGGCGTCACCAAAGACCTCGAAAGGGCCGACACCCTCCTCAAGAAGGTTGCCACTGACGGCGCAGCGGCCTGCCGCAGCGGAGCCTCCGCCATCAGCTGCATTGCAGCGGCCACGGCCACGCTCGAAGCGAAGCCCGACCAAGACAGCAACACGATCAACCCCGCCGTCGTCGAACTCTACGAAGCCGGCTGCAAGCAGGGGCTCATCGCTGCCTGTCTCGAGCTCGGGAACCGCATGGTCCAGGTCAGCGACGACGCGGTTGCTGCACGTGGTCTCGGCTTCCTCCGTCAAAGCTGCGACGCCCGCTACGAGCAGGGCTGCGAGATGCTCCGCAAGTATGAGCCGAAGCTCAAAGAGGTCGAGCTGAAGCTGCAGGGCAAGGGGCGTTAACGCGCACTACGCGCCGCGTCATCGGTGCAGGGACGCTCACCTCCGCTTTCCTTGTCGGCGGTTGCTATCGCAGGTATGATTACCACTGTATCCGGCGGAGTTTCTGCGCCGGTCTCCCACGCCCACTTCTTGGTGTGACCATGACCCTGCGCACTGCCGCTCTCCGCCTCCCGCTCCTCCTCGCCTCTCTCGCGCTGGCCTCCGCCTGCTCCAGCGAGGAACCGGCCACCGAGGCTGGAACCGACACAGGCACGGAGTGTAACCTCTTCACCGGCGTTGGCTGCGAAGACACCTCGGCCGACACCTCCGAAGACACCGGCGCCGCCGATGCGACCGAAGACACAGATGGTAGTGGGGACCCACACGGTAGCGGCGATGAGGACACCACCCTGACGGGCGCCGCCTTCGGAGAGCCCTGCGAGGTCGACTCCCAGTGCGCTTCCGGCCTCTGCCTCGTCATGCCCGACCGCAGCATCTGCACCCAGCCCTGCCCCCCCGACTGCCCCGAAGGCTTTGCCTGCGCACCGGCGATGATCCCCACCTCGCCCTCGATCGACACCTGCGCGCCCGCCGACTTCTGCGAAGACGGGGACGGCGACACCTTCGGACGCGGCCCGGCCTGCGCAGGCACCGACTGCGACGACGACAGCGCCCGCCTCAACACCGTCTCTGCCGAGCTCTGCGACAACCGCGACAACGACTGCGACGGACAGTCAGACGAGCAGGTCGCAACCAACGGCGACAGCTGCGACACGGGCCTCCTTGGCGTCTGCCAGAGCGGCGCCCTCACCTGCGTCCGCGGCAACAACAACTGCACCCCGAGCCAGACCGCCGGAACCGAGTCCTGCAACGGCCTCGATGACGACTGCGATGGAGAGACCGACGAGAACGCCGACAGCGAGGTCCTCACCGCAGAGTGCTACTCCGGCCCCTTGGGCACCGCGGGCATCGGCATCTGCCAGAACGGCCTCCGCTTCTGCGCCGACGGCACCTTCGACGCCTGCGAGGGCGAAGTGCTCCCCGCCACCGAGGTCTGCAACGGCTTCGACGACGACTGCGACGGCATCGTCGATGATGGCTTCACCATCGCTGTCTACTTCCGCGACCTCGACGGCGACGGCTTCGGCGACATCAACGACATAGGCCTCCGCACCTGCAACCGTCCCGCGAACAGCGCCACCGTCACGGGCGACTGCAACGACGGCGACGCCGACATCAACCCCAGCGCCACCGAGATCGCCGGCGACGACATCGATGCCAACTGCGACGGCAACGAGCTCTGCTTCGCCGACTTCGACGACGACGGCATCCGCACCTCCACCTCGACTTCGGTTGCCACCTCCAACTGTATCCTGGCCGGCTACGCAAACGCGGCCACGCCCGGCGGCGACTGCGATGACACCCGCGCCTCCGTCTTCCCCGGCGCGACCGAAGTGGTCGCCGACGGCCGCGACAGCGACTGCGACACGGCCGAGCTCTGCTTCACCGATGCCGACAGTGACGGCTACCGCTCCGAAGCCACCGTCTCCTCCGCCAACCTCAGCTGCGCCGACGCCGGCGAGGCCTCCTCCGCCGTCCCGCTTGGTGACTGCGACGACAACGACAACGCCCGCTATCCTGGCCGCTCCGACCTCTGCGACGAGGTCGACAACGACTGCGACGGCCTCATCGACGAGGATGTATCGGTCATCACCTTCCCCGACCTCGACCGCGACGGCTACGGCGACGCCACTGCCGCGGGCACCTTCACCTGCCTGCTCGTTCCGGGCATCTCCACCAACAACACCGACTGCAACGACGCCGTCGCCATCGCCTTCCCCGGCAGCTCCGAGATCACCGGCGACGGCATCGATGGCGACTGCGACACCACCGAAGTCTGCTACCGCGACCAGGACCGCGACGGCTACCGCAGCGACACCGTGACCGTCATCTCCTTCGCCGACGCCGACTGCAACGACAGCGGCGAGGCGCTCAGCACCATGCAGGGCGGCGACTGCAACGACCAGACCAACGCCCTCAACCCCGGCCGCCCCGAGCGCTGCAGCGACGGCTTCGACAACAACTGCAACGGCGTCATCGACGAGATCGGCTTCTGCACCCCGTAGGCCGCCGCGTCCGAACCGGCGCGCGGTAGCCCCGCGCCTCCGACCGGCTCAACCCTAGGCCGCCTTGCTCGGACCGCCCCATCGGCGCTCTGACCAAGTCGGCCTCTTCGTATGAGCAGTCCCGTCCGCCCAGACCTCGCAACCACGTAAAGCGTAGCGGCACCGGCCATGGGTCAGACAGCCACGGCCCCACCAACGCGCCAGCCCAACAGAGGCCGGAGGGCGGGTTCGCTCGGCGTTGGTCGGCCCACCTAGCCTCACGCAGGCTCCCGCCTGATGCTCACCGCGCGCCGGTGCTGCTGACAGCTAGCGCCGCTCGCTCAGATCCACCGTGCCGCCCCAGAGCTCCGTGATCTTCGAGAGCAGGTTCGGCAGCATCCGGTCACCCAGCGAGTTGGTCTCTTCGTAGTGGTCGTAGGGCTCGATGTAGTAGGGCGACACCGCGTCGACGACAAAGTTGTATGGCGGCACGATGTAGCCGAGCTCATCGTTGCCGAGCCCGATGGCATAAATGAACTGGCCGGGGAGCTCGCGGTAGAGGAAGCCGCTCGTCGGCGCCGCATCGAGGTCGGGCGGGATCTGGTGGTCGGGCGGCACCAGGCAGGGGAAGCCGGCCGCCTCGCCACTGCCGTTGGGCGCCAGCAGGTCATCCGCCGCGCAATCCAGCCGCTCCGGGTCGCCCACAATGGGGTTCTTGGCGGTGTTGCCCAGCTTGTAGCCGCCCGTCATCGTCTCCGAGAAGAGCTCGCCCGGGAAGGTCTGGAAGGTCACGCCGCCAATCTGCAGCCGCGTGAGCGCCGTGCGTACCTGCGGAAAGACATCAGGCCCCACGAGGCCGTCCGAGAAGCGCCAGTTATAGACATCGCGGGCAAAGAGTTTGAGCCCG
>CAIQPA010000305.1 GCA_903873545.1 uncultured delta proteobacterium | reverse complement strand
CCTCGGACTTCGTTGGCCACCCACTGCCGGGTCGCGCGCTCTACCTCACCGTCAGCTACGCATCGCCATGACCAGACCCAACGCACGCCCCTTCTTACTCGCCGCGGGCATACTTGCCCTCGCCTTCTCGGCCGCCTGTCAGGTTGAGCTTGATGCGGCCGAGGATGCAGGCTCTGAGATCGCTGAAGGCTCTGGGAGCGGAGATGGGAGAGACCTTTGCGCCCTTGTGATGACGAGCGATTTTTCGCAGACCGCAGCGCTCCACACAGCGCACTATCGCGGTGGTGAACTGCAGCTGTCCGAGCCACTCACGTCGGTCAGCACCGACGCAGTCCTGCGCGGCAATGACAGCATCGTAACCGTCCTCAATCGATACCCCGCAGCATACGTGCAGCGGATCGATCCAGCGGCAGGGTTTGCCACCGTTTGGGAGCGCGCCCTGCCGACGGGCAGCAATCCGTCGGACATCTGGATTGCCGACGACGGCCGCGCGGTCATCTCGCTCTACGGCGCCGGCCGGCCCGTCGCCGGCGGAGAGCTGATGGAGGTCAACCTGCTCGCAGCATCGGAGTCGGAGTGGATTGTGGGCCGCCGCTCGCTCGCCGCATGGACAGAGGCCGATGGCAACCCGGAGGCGTCGCAACTCATCCCCTTCGGCAGCCTCCTCATTGTCGTCCTTCAGCGCTTGGACAACTACCCGGGCTGCAGCGAAGGAGGACGGAGCGCACTGCTCGCGCTCGACGCTGCAACACTCGATCCGGTCGGCCACTTCGGCGGCAGTGCCATGCTCACCTTGGCGGGCTGCAACGCCTACTCCGCAGCGCTGCATGCAGACGGACGGCTTATGGTGGCGCTCACAGGTAGATACCAATGGAGCGGAGACCGGAACAACGATGGAGGAATCGAGGCAATCGACCTCGCGCAGGGAGTGTCGCTGGGCTGGCTGAGCCGCGAGGGAGAGGTGGCTGCCGGCGACATCACGGAGGTGGCTACCGCCCGCGATGGCGCCACCCTGTGGGTGACCTCGTCGGCAGATTTCGCGGGCTCCATCTTCCGCGCAGAACGCGACGGCAGTGCTTCGGGCCCTCTCTGGAGCGGCTCCAATCTCTTCGATATCGCAGCACAGGACGATGCGCTCTGGGTTGCCAACCGGTCGAGCCTCTCGGCGGCGGTGGTGCTGCTGGACAGCGCAGGCGCAGAGCTCGGTCGTGCCATTCCTCCCGCACCGCCCATCGCCCTTCTACCGCTTGAAGCAGCTGGACTTTGCCCCTAGTCGGACTCTGTCTCCCCGATGGCCCCCGCACGATGCGCACGCTCCTCCTGATTGCCTTGCTCATGCCACTCTGTGGGGCCTGCTCCGGTAGCACGAGCAGCGCAAACGCGGAGGGCTCTGCCGCGGGCAGCGGCTCCGGTTCGGGAGAGGGCTCCGGCCCAGACGCGGTCGCGGATACAGAGGCCATCGACACAACGCCCGCTGCCGACACCGGCGAGCCCCTTGGCTCGGCCGATACCGATACAGACGCCGACACCGATGCAGAGGGCTCGGCGGAGCCCGATACCACGCCCCCCGCCTGTGCGCTTGGCCGACGCCCGGTGACCTTCGGCGCCGACATAGTCGCCGGCATGATCGATGCGCCGCTGCCGCTTCCAAGATGCGCCGCTGCCGCCTTCACGGGTGTGCTCTCGAGCGGCACCACCTGGCGGCTCGAGGTCGCAGACCTGCCCTCGGACGCGCGTCTCTATGCCTACGGTCCGGCCTTTTTTGCTACGGCTGCAGCCGGCGACGCGCCGCCCCCACTGGCCTCGACAGACTTCGCAGGAACAGGCTCATCCTTGGAGATCCTCGT
>CAIQPA010000304.1 GCA_903873545.1 uncultured delta proteobacterium | reverse complement strand
TGCTCCTCGTCTGCGAGGTCGGCATCGGGCGCCGGCTCGGTAGCGTGTGCGGGCGCAGCGAGGAGCCATGCGACAAGGGCGATGCGAAAACAGTGGTGCATCCGTGCTTCTTACGGCGCTGTCTCGCAGCCCCGCAAGTTTCGGTGGTTGCGACCCGCACGCTTTTTGTTTCCCATGCGCGGCGGGTGGTCCTAGAGGGTTTTCGATGCAACCGTCGCCGACCAGACCCCTGATGCGCGTGGAGAGCGCGGTGGTGCTCGCTGTAGCGACCGCCGTGTTGTCGATGCTGCTGGCCTGGGTGGGTCGGCCGGTAGCATTGGGCGGCCTGACGGTGGACGAACACCTCCGGGTGACCTCGCGCGACGGGCTCCCTGCGGATGCGGCCATCGCAGTGGGCGACCGTCTGGAGGCCGTGGACGGCATCGCGGTCTCGTCCTTCTCCGAACTGAGCGCGATTATCTCGATGGAGGTTCGCGCATCGACGGTGCGTATCCGTGTGGCGCAGGCACCGCGGGTTCGGGACTTTCCCGTTGCACGCGGTGCGCTTGGACAGGTGTCGCAGGAAATCTTCGCGCCTGGTGTGAAAGTTGTTCGGATTGGCGATCGGCCGGCGCCGCCCGACGTGGATTTTTCGATGCTCGAGCGGATGGTCGGAGAGGCCGGTGACGAGGCCGTCGTAATCACGGTGCAGCGTGCGGGTGAGAAGACGGAAGGGTCGTTGCCGCTGGTGCGGAGCCGGCCCACGCTGCTCTCTGTGCTCTGGGCGCTGACAGCGGCCATCGCGGGGACGACGCTGCTCCTGACGCTCCGTGAGCGGGCGCTGCGGCTCTGGCGCCGGCACCTGGCGATTCCCTGGCTCTTTGCCGCCACGCTGGCCGGTACATCGTCGCTGGCGGTGGCTGCATCCGGCGGCGCGGCGCCTCGATTGATGCTCTGGGCGGCGGCCTTTGGTCTGCTGCATCGGGCGCTGGGGCTCTCCTTGGCGCGGACGGCGAGCGCCCGTTGGCGTGGCGGGAACGCGCCCTGGATCGCTGGCTCGGTCGCGGTTGCGTCGCTTGGGCTAGCGGCCTTCACCACGGCATCGTCGCTTGCGAGCGCAGGTGGTCTGGGATGGCTCGCAAGTGCGGAGTCTGCGGCGATTGCCATCTGCCTGTTGCTGGTCGCGGTTCGCGGCATGGATGCGATTGAGCGAAAGGGGCGGTCGGAGCGCCGCGATCGGCGTTGGGCGATGGCAGCGCTGGCACTGCTGTTCGACCTTGTCGCGGTGGGGTTGATTCTCTTTCACCGTGAGGCCACCTCGAGCCTTCTCGGCACGGTCATGTTCGGTGCGACGGCGGCGGGAGCACTTGCCGATGCGACGGTGTTGGCGGGAGAGGCTGGCGGACGGGAGACGCTGCGCGCCTGGCTCAACCGGGTCCAGTCGGAGCTTCCGCCGGGCTACTCGGTGGCGGTGGCGGCCTTTCCTGCGAAGGTGGGGATTCTGGTCGACCTTGAGCCGCTGCCGGAGGCAGAGCCTGTCTGGCAGGAGCTGCCCCCCGAGGATGATTCGGGGGAGGAGGAGGCGCTGGAGCCTGCTCCCGAGCCGCCGCCGGAGCAGGTCGCCCTCGACGTGATGCGGGAGCTGCGGGTGGACCGTCTCGACCCTGCGACCAGCGAGACGCTGCTCCGGCTGCGCGAACAGGTGAGCTTTGAGGCCATCTTCGACGAAGAGGAGGAGTTGGCTGCCGGCGGCGAGCTCGCCGCGATGCGGGTCATCGAGGAGCGCATGCCGCGTGCGGTGCCTCGCATGGTTGTCATCTTCCGCGACGGACCCGCGCCGCCGCCCGAGGGGCTGATGGCGACGCTCGAAGCGGCCCTGCCAAGCCTGTCGAGCGGCGACTCCTATACGGAGCTCATCATGCTGGCGACGGGCCATCTGGCCTCGGCCATCAAGCCCAAGGCGCCGGAGCCGGAACCTGTGAAGACGATTCGTCCTGCGCCCGGCCGCGCGGGCGCGGAGTCTGGGGCGGCGATGCGGCACGACCGCCTCCGCTCCGACGCCACAGCGGACTTGGAGCGGTCTGACTTCTGGTCGGTCGAGGAGCGCAGCGAACTGCTCGCCGCGGCTGCCGGGGAGGCTTCATGGCTCATTCTGGGCGAACCTGGGACAGGCAAGGGGCTGGTGGCGCGGGCGCTCCATCTTGCCTCTGACCGACGCGACGCTCCGTTCATCGAATTAGATGTCTCGACTTTTGACGACGCGACGCTGGCCTCGACGCTCTTTGGGGATGCCGGAACAGGCCGCGATGGGCTCTTGAAGGCGGCGCATGGTGGGACCGTCACGCTCCGCTCTGTCAGCCACTTGCAGCCGCGGCTTCTCGAGGCGATCTTGCGTCGGCTCGAGCGACTGCCGGTGCGGGTCATCCTGTGCGAGCAT
>CAIQPA010000303.1 GCA_903873545.1 uncultured delta proteobacterium | reverse complement strand
GAGCGGAAGAAGCTGAGTGCAGCCGCACCCGTCTTTGTTGCGACGGAGCGGAACTACCTCTTCGAGCCAGTCGCCATGAAACCTGGCTACCCTTGCGAACCGAAAGTGAGCGAGGAGATGGTTCTCTACAATGAGGAGCTCAAGGCCATCAATCTGAGGAAGGTGGAGGAGATTCCGCCCGTGGCGGAAGGGAGCGCCTCCTATGTGGGCGTGGTCGAGTGCCAGAAGTGCCACACGACGGAGCATGCCTTCTGGAAGACCACGCAGCATGGCCACGCCATCGACACGCTGCGCGAGCGGAACAAGGAGTTCGACCGGAGCTGCATCGGCTGTCACGTGACGGGCTACCAGGAGCCGGGCGGCAGCGTGCTCGGCAATCTGCGGGGCCTCGAGAATGTGCAGTGTGAGCAGTGCCACGGGCCGGGCAGCAACCACATCAGGAACCCGTCGCTGGTGAATGTGCCGGGTGGCGTGCACCGCGAAGTGAAAGAGGCGGCCTGCCTGACCTGCCACGTCAAGGAGCACTCACCGAAGTTCACTTTCGACAGCTATCTACCGCGGGTTGTGGGGCCGGGTCACGGCCGCTGAACAGCACCCGGAGCGATGGTCTGGCTCCGCTCTTTGACCTGATCCACGGCAGAGCGGGAGACGGCCCTGATATTCTCCGGATAGGGAACGACGGATTGCTCGGCGGCGAGGCGGTCGAGTTCGGCTTTGAGCGCGCCCTGGCGGGCTTGGAGTGTGAGGAAGCGGGCGACGCGGGCGCGGCGCTCTGCCGTTGGAGGTGCGACCTCCGGGTATCGGGCTTCGACGACGATGAGGTGGAGGCCGAACTCGGTCTCTACCGGTCCGACGAGGTCGCCAACCTTTGCATTGAAGCAGGCATCGGCGAAGGGGTCGACGACGCTGGCGACAGCGCCCTGCCAGCGGGGACGCCCCGAGAAGCGGCGGGGGAAGACCATGCCTTCGTCCTTGTGGAGTTCGATTCCCTGCGCCTTGGCGGCCTCGAAATGCCGCTTGTAGGCGTTGCGGAGGTCGAGCGCAGTGGCGGGGTGATCGAGGTCGCGCAGTTCGGCGAGGATGTCTGCTGCGAGCTTGCTGCGGGCGGCGCTTGCTGCGGGGCTGTCTGTGGGCGCTGCGGGCGCGGCGGGCGCGTTGGCTGGCGGCTTGGGCGGGGCGATCACGAGGAGGTGGGTCGCGCGGATGCGCTCGGGCAGCCCGTAGAAGATGGAGTAGGCAGGGTCGTTCAGGGCCTCGTTGATTTGGGCGTCGCTGACCGCGGTGGTCTTCTGATTGCTCTCGAGGTGGTTGCGGAGAAAGGCGAGCGCCCTGCCCCGGAGTTCGGCGTCGCGCTTGACGGTTTGGAGGCCGGCGGCCCCTGCTTCGTCGGCGGCGGTTGAGGCGCGGTGGAGGTCGACGAGGTCGTCGACAGCCTGGGCGGTGGTGAGCGCGGGGAAGAGGTCGAGGTAGGCGGCGACCTCTGCTGCGGTGATGGTCTCGGTGCCGACGGTGGCGACGACGAGGTCGGCGTCGACGCCGCTTCCGAACTGACTGGCGACGAGCGCGCGGGCGCTTGCGGCCTGCGCGTCGGGGTCTCCCTCCACCGTCGTCTGGCAGCCCGCGAGGAGTGCGGCGAGCGTGAGAGAGCGCAGCCTCATGGTGCGGTTACGGGCGGAGGTTCGATGACCCAGCGCTTGGTGATGGACTCGGAGCCGCGAAGCAGGTTGAGCTCGATGGCTGCGAGAGCGGGGAGGGAGCTCCAGGTCTTCATGAACTCATCTGGGGTGAGGAGCGACGCCCCGTTGACGGCGGTGATGATGTCGCCGGGCAGGAGCTGCGCGCGCCGCAGAAAGGCGGCATCGGGCGCGAGCGAGACGATGCGATGGCCAAGCAGTTTGCCGTTGAGGCGGGCGGGTTCGGTCTCGAGGGCACGGAGGAGAATGTGCGGCCCCGCCTTATGGAAGCGGCTGATGACCTCTGCGGCGATGTTTCCCGCGGGGAGGAGATCATCGAAGGGGTCGGTGGCCGTCGCTAGGACCGGCGCGGCAGGGACGACGGGAGCTACCGGCGTCGATTGCTGCGCGCGGGGCTTGGCCTTGGCACGGGCGAGGAGCTCTTCGAGGTCGGCACGGGACTGTTCGCGCTGCTCGTCTTCGGTGCGACGTTCGGCGTCGAGCCGTGCGACCTGTCGAGAGGAGGCCGGTGCAGCGCAGTTCGCGAGGAGCAGGAGCGAGAGGAGAGCGAGGCGCATGCATACCGCGGTGGCAGGCGGAGAGAGACCGTGCGTCGAGGATAGATTGCGGCTGCGGGAGCGTCAATTGAAGGGGATGTTGGAGGCTCTGCCGATTGAACTCGCGACCATGCGTGCTAGACGCTGCGCA
Organism: uncultured delta proteobacterium; assembly: GCA_903873545.1. Classification (GTDB taxonomy): domain Bacteria; phylum Myxococcota_A; class Bradymonadia; order REDH01; family REDH01; genus CAIWGR01. The sequence goes on along the minus strand of CAIQPA010000303.1, from coordinate 5,405 downwards.
CCTTGAGATGTGTAGCGTTCTTGAAAGCGTGGAGCTGGCAGATGGCTGAGTACCGTCCCGAAGAGATTGAACCGAAGTGGCAGGCCTTCTGGGAGGCCGACAAGACCTTCAAGACGCCCGAGGACTATTCGAAGCCGAAGTACTATGTGCTCGATATGTTCCCCTACCCCTCGGGTGCGGGACTTCATGTGGGCCACCCTGAGGGCTACACGGCCACCGACATCCTCTCGCGGTACAAGCGGATGAAGGGGTTCAATGTGCTGCATCCGATGGGCTGGGATGCGTTTGGGCTGCCTGCGGAGCGGGCGGCGATGCGTGAGGGGCGGCATCCGTCGGACATCACGCAGGAGTACATCGCGAACTTCCGCCGGCAGATCAAGCGCTTGGGGTTGGCTTATGACTGGGACCGGGAGATCGATACGACTGATCCGAAGTACTACAAGTGGACGCAGTGGATTCTGCTCAAGCTGTATGAGCGTGGGCTGGCCTACGAGGCGGATGTTCCCGTGAACTGGTGCCCCGCGCAGGGGACCGTTCTGGCGAATGAAGAGGTGGAGGACGGCAAGTACAAAGAGACGGGCGACCCGGTGTTCCGACGGAACATGCGGCAGTGGCTCTTGAAGATCACCGTCTATGCGGAGCGGCTGCTGACCGAGCTCGACGATGTCGATTGGCCGGAGTCGATCAAGGCGATGCAGCGGAACTGGATCGGCCGGTCAGAGGGGGCTGAGCTCGACTTTGCGGTCGAGGGTCACGACGGGGCGCAGGTGCGGGTCTTCACGACGCGTCCAGACACCCTCTTCGGCGCGACCTACATGGTGCTTGCGCCGGAACACCCGCTGGTTTCACGCATTGTCACGGAGCAGGAGCGGGCGACTGTGGAGGCCTATGTGCTCGCCACATCGCGGAAGTCGGAGTTCGACCGGACCGAGAAGGCGAAGCAGAAGTCGGGTGTCTTCACGGGGGCCTATGCGACGAACCCTGTGAACGGTGCGCGGCTGCCGATCTGGATCGCCGACTATGTGCTCTCGAGCTACGGCACGGGAGCGATCATGGCGGTGCCCGGACATGACGAGCGGGACTGGGAGTTCGCGCGTCAGTTCCATCTCCCGATTATCGAGGTGATCTCGGGTGGCGATGTGACGGCGGCGGCCTACGCCGGCGACGGCCAGCTTGTGAACTCGGGCTTCCTTGATGGGCTCGGCGTCGATGCTGCGAAGCAGCAGATGCTCGGTTGGCTCGAGGAGCGGGGCATCGGCGAGCGGCGGGTGAACTACAAGCTGCGCGACTGGCTCTTCAGCCGTCAGCGCTACTGGGGCGAGCCCTTCCCGCTCATCCACACGAGCGACGGGAAGGTGAAGGCACTGCCGCTCGACCTGCTCCCGCTCACCCTGCCCCACGTGGATGCCTACCGGCCGACCGAGGATGGCGAGCCGCCCTTGGCGCGTGCCAAGGAGTGGCTGCATACGACGGACCCGGAGACGGGGCTCGATGCGGTGCGCGAGACGAATACGATGCCGCAGTGGGCGGGCTCCTGCTGGTACTACCTGCGCTACATCGACCCACACAACGAGACGGCCTTTGTGGACCCAGAGAAGGAGCGGTACTGGATGCCGGTCGACCTCTACGTGGGAGGCGCGGAGCATGCGGTGCTTCACCTGCTCTACGCTCGGTTCTGGCACAAGGTGCTCTACGATTGCGGGCTGGTTTCGACGCGGGAGCCCTTCAAGCGGCTGTTCAACCAGGGGATGATTCTGGCCTTCTCCTACAAGGATGAGGCGGGGCGCTACCTCTACCCCGAGCAGACGGAGTTGCGCGACGGCAAGCCCTTCTCGAAGGCCGATGGCGCGCCGCTGCAGATGCAGGTGGAGAAGATGTCGAAGTCACGCTTCAACGTCGTCAATCCGGACGATGTGGTTGCGGAGTTCGGTGCCGACACGCTGCGGCTGTATGAGATGTACATGGGGCCGCTCGAGGCAACCAAGCCGTGGCAGACGGATGGTGCGCGCGGCATGTACCGCTTCCTGGGTCGCGCCTATCGTTTGGTGACGGACGAGGAGGGCGGGCTGTCGCCGAAGGTGGTCGATGGGGCCGCGTCTGCGGCCGAGACGAAGCTGCTGCACGCGACCATCAAGAAGGTTGGCGAAGACATCGAGGGGATGCGGTTCAACACGGCCGTAGCCGCGATGATTGAGCTGGTGAACGCGCTGTCCAAGCAGGAGAGCATCGCGCGGTCGACGGCGGAGCAGCTCGCGCTGCTTCTGTCGCCCTTTGCGCCCCATCTGGGCGAGGAGATCTGGGCGTTGTTGGGCCATGGCCCAACGCTGGCGCATGAGCCGTGGCCGACCTACGACCCCAGCGTGTTGGTGGAGTCTTCCATCGAGATTGCCGTGCAGGTGAACGGCAAGCTCCGCGGTACGATCGAGGCTGCGGTGGGGGCTGCAGAGGCTGAGGTCATCGCGCTGGCAAAGGCGAACGAGCGGGTGATGCCCTTCCTCGACGGCAAGCAGGTGGTGAAGGAGATCTACATCACCGGCAAGATTGTGAATCTCATCGTGCGCTAGGCCGTGCTCCGTGGCGCGCTGCGTCGTCTAAAGCGGGATAAGTCGAGGTGCGCGCTGCTTCCCAAAGCAGGGTGCAGTAGATAGACGGCGGCGCAACGAAGAGACGGGTTCGAGCAGATGGCAGCGGCCAGCTCGAGCCGAGGAGCGAGGTCGAGATGGCTGTCACGAAGAACGCGAAGAAGCAGGATACGACGGCGGACAACAGCACTGGGTTTGCGGCGGAGGCTGCGAAGCTAGGGCTGTCGGCGCAGACGGTCGTGGGGATGTACCGGACGATGTACACCTCGCGGAAACTGGACGATCGCGAGATCGCGATGAAGCGGCAGAACCAGATCTACTTCCAGATCTCGGGCGCCGGTCATGAGGTGCCGCTCGTCTGCGCAGGTCACCTGCTGCGTCCGAGCTACGACTACTTCTTCCCCTACTACCGAGACCGGGCGCTGATGCTTGCGCTCGGCATGACGCCGGAAGAGGTGCTCTATCAGGCGGTTGGTGCCGAGGCGGATCCGAACTCGGGTGGTCGTCAGATGCCCTGCCACTGGGGTCATCGTCCGTTGCATGTTGTGACGAAGAGTTCGTGCACGGGGACGCAGTTCCTGCAGGCTGCGGGCGCGGCGCAGGTAGGCTCGATTGTGGAGGCTGTCGCTGCGCTTTCTGATGGCTCCATCCCCTCGCATTCGGACGAGGTGATGTATGTGTCGTCGGGCGACGGCACGACGAGCCAGGGCGAGTTCTGGGAGTCGCTGAACAGCGCCTGCATGCTCAAGCTGCCCGTGCTCTACATGATTGAGGACAACGGGTACGCCATCAGCGTTCCTGTTGAAGCGCAGACGGCCGGTGGCTCGATCAGCGCGCTGGTTGCCAGCTTCCCCGACCTCTACATCGAGGAGGTGGACGGCTGCGATCTGCTTGCTTCGTATGCGGCGGTGGAGCGGGCGGTGAACTATGTGCGGGAGCGCAAGGGACCGGCGATGGTGCATGCGCACGTGATCCGGCCCTACTCGCACTCGCTGTCGGACAGCGAGGAGCTCTACCGTCCCGCGGAGGAGCTTGCGGCCGACCTTCTCCGCGACCCGATTGTGACGGTGGCGAAGAAGTTGGTTGAGAGCGGCATGCTGACGGAGGCGGAGCTTGCGACACTGAAGTCGGAGGTAGATGCCAAGGTGCTCGCCGCGGCTGACACGGCGATGGCGGCAGCGCGCCCCGGGACCGATACGGTGCTGCACCACATGTACTCGCCGACGGTTGACCCGACGAGCGAGGCCTTTGCGACGGAGCCGCAGTTCTCGGGCATCGAAGGGACGATGGTTGATCTGATCAACAATTGCCTTCAGTCGGAGATGGCGCGGGACCCGCGCATTGTGGTGTTCGGCGAAGATGTGGCCGACGTCAGCCGCGTTGCGAATGTGGGCAAGGTGAAGGGCAAGGGCGGCGTCTTCAAGGCGACACATGGCCTGCAGACGCGGCATGGCGGAGACCGGGTTTTCAACAGCCCGCTGGCGGAGGCGAACATCATCGGCCGGGCCATCGGTATGGCTGCGCGTGGTCTCAAGCCGGTCGTCGAGATTCAGTTCTTCGACTACATCTGGCCCGCCTACATGCAGCTTCGGAACGAGCTTTCGAACTTCCGGTGGCGGTCGAATGGCACATGGAGCGCGCCCGTCGTGGTGCGGGTTCCGATCGGCGGATATCTCAAGGGCGGCGCGCCCTATCACAGCCAGTCGGGAGAGGTGCTCTTCACGCACATTCCGGGCCTCCGGGTGGTGATGCCGAGCAATGCGCAGGATGCTGCTGGGCTGTTGCGGACGGCGATTCGGTGCGACGATCCGGTTATGTTCCTGGAGCCGAAGCACCTCTACCGGCAGACCTACAACAAGTCGCAGGACCCGGGCGACGACTACATGATTCCGTTCGGCAAGGCGCGCACGGTTCGGAGCGGAAGCGACCTCACGGTCATCACCTACGGCTGCCTTGTGCAGCGGGCCTACAAGGCCGCGCAGGACGTTGCAGAGAGTGAGGGCATCGAGGTGGAGGTCATCGACCTGCGCTCGCTGGCGCCCTATGACTGGGAGGCGATCCGCGAGTCGGTGATGCGGACGAACAAGGTCATCGTGGCGCATGAGGACCACATGTCGTTCGGCTACGGCGCGGAGATTGCGGCGCGGATTTCGGACGAGCTGTTCGAGTACCTCGACGGACCGGTGCGACGGGTTGCGGGCATGGACACCTTTGTGGCCTACGAGCCGAGCCTGGAAGATGTGATTCTGCCGCAGACCGATGACTTGGCGCGGGCGATGCGTGAGCTGCACGCCTACTGAGGCGGCGGGACAAAGGGGTTAGGACGATGAGCGAACTCACTTTTCGAGCGGTTGTACTGGCTGCAGGTCTGGGCACGCGGATGCGTTCGTCGCTTCCGAAGGTGATGCACAAGGTGCGGGGCCTGCCGATGGTGACCTATCCTGTTGCTCATGCGCTTGCGCTGGGTGCGGAAGAGGTCGCGGTGGTGGTGGGCCATGGACGAGAGCTGGTGGAGGGTTGGCTCGCGGAGCGCTTCGCTGGCCAGTCTGTCTCGACCCACATTCAGCACAACATGGTGGGCACGGCGGATGCGGTGAAGAGCGCGCAGGCAGCCTTTGAGGGCTACGCCGGCGCGGTGATGATCCTCTATGGAGATGTGCCGAACGTGGCTGCGGAGGACATCGCGGAGTTGGTTGCCGCGCACCGTGCTTCGGGCGGGCTTCTGAGCTTCCTGACGGCGCATGCGGATGGGCCTACGGACTATGGCCGCATTGTTCGTGACGCCGAGGGGCGGGCCCGGGCGATTGTGGAGCATAAGGATTG
>CAIQPA010000302.1 GCA_903873545.1 uncultured delta proteobacterium | reverse complement strand
CCTTTACACCGGCGGTGCCGCTGATCCTCGCGCTCGACGAGGTGATGGAGCGCTGGCACGAGGCGGGTCGCGAGGCGCTCTTTGCCCATCAGGCAACGCTCTCTGCGGGCACCATCGCGGCGGTGAAGGCGCTCGGTCTCTCCCTCTTCGCCGACCATCCGAGCCCTGCGCTAACCAGCATCCTCCCGCCGGCTGGCATCCGTGCCGACGACCTCATCGCCACCATGCGCGACCGCTACGGCGTGACAATCACCGGCGGCCAGGACAGCCTCAAGGGCAAGATTCTACGCATCGGCCACCTTGGTGCTGTAGATGCGATGGATATCGTCGCGACCGTCACCGCCCTCGAGTGCGCGCTCGCCGACCATGGCTTCGCTGTGAGCCCTGGCGCCGCAGCAGCTGCGGCCATCGCGGCCATGACGCCACAGCTTCGTTCCGCAACCAACGCCATCTACCAACCGTGAAGTGAACCATGCCAACCTGTGTCGTAGTGGGTGCCCAGTGGGGCGATGAAGGGAAGGGCAAAGTGGTCGACCTCTTTGCCGAGCAGTGCGACTTCATCGTGAGGTATCAGGGCGGAAACAACGCCGGCCACACGCTGGTGGTCGACCGGGGCAACGGGCCGGAGAAGACGGTTTTGCACCTGCTGCCGTCGGGCATCCTGCACCCCGATAAGGTCTGCGTCATCGCCCGCGGCGTGGTCATCGACTGCGATGTGCTCTTTCGTGAGCTCGATGCGCTGGCCGCACGCGGTATCGGCGTGGCGCCCGCGCAGCTTCGCATCGACCTCGATGCCCACATCATCATGCCCTACCACCGCGACATCGACCTCGGGCGCGAGGCGGCGAGCGGCGACGCCAAGATTGGCACCACGGGCCGCGGCATCGGGCCCTGCTACGAAGACATGATCGGCCGCCGCGGCATCCGCGTCCGCGACATTCTCGAGCCCGCTCGTCTCCTCGACAGGCTTCAAGCCGTCGTGCCCGATCGCAACGCCACGCTGCGCTGGTTGGGCCGCCCCGAGGTGACCATCGAGGCCCTCGCCGCGCAGCTTGCCCCCGCAGCGGAGCGGTTGGCCCCCTTTGCTGCCGACTGCCGGAGCCTCGTCGGCGACGCCTGGCGGGCAGGCAAGCGGGTGCTCTTCGAGGGCGCGCAGGGCACGCTCCTCGATGTGGGCCACGGAACCTACCCCTTCGTCACCTCGAGCTACACCACCTCCGCTGGCGTCTGCGTTGGCGTGGGTGTGCCGCCGCGCGCCATCGAGAAGGTGGTCGGAATCACCAAGGCCTACGCCACGCGGGTTGGGGCAGGCCCCTTCCCGACCGAGCTGTTCGACGAAGACGGCGCGCAGCTGCGTGCCCGCGGGCAGGAGTTCGGCGCCACCACCGGGCGGCCCCGTCGGTGCGGCTGGTTCGATGCCGCGGCGGTGCGCTACGCCCACCGCCTCAACGACTTCACAGGACTGGCGATCACCAAACTCGACGTCCTCAGCGGCTTCGATGAGATCAAGGTCTGCGTGGCGTACGACCTCGACGGACAGCGGCTCGAAGTGGCCGACGCCGATGCGGTCTCGCTCCAGCGCTCGATCCCCATCTACGAGAGCTGGCCGGGCTGGAAGCAGGACCTCACCGAGGTGCGCCGGCTCGAAGACCTCCCGGCGGCGGCCCGTGCCTACCTCGATCGTCTGACCGAACTTTGCGGCGTACCCATCGATGTCGTATCGGTCGGGCCCGACCGGGCGCAAACGCTGGTTTTGCACCAGCCCTTCTGATAGCAGGCGCAGAGAGGGAGGCACCTTCTCTACTCGAACAGGTGAGATTCGATGCGTTCACGCCAGATTGCTCCAACGTTGCTCGGCGCGGCCTCTCTGCTGACCATGCTTGCGGTTGCCTCTTCGGCGCACGCGCAGTTTGAGGCGCTCGACGAGCCCGCGCCCGTAGCGGTTCCCGCGCCTGTAGCGGCTCCCGCGCCTGTAGCGGTTCCCGCGCCTGTAGCGGCTCCCGCGCCTGTAGCGGCTCCCGCGCCTGTTGCGGCTCCAGCGCCCGTAGCGGCTCCCGCGCCTGTTGCGGCTCCAGCGCCTGTGGTAGCGCCCGCGCCTGTAGCGGCTCCAGCGCCTGTGGTAGCGCCCGCGCCTGTAGCGGCTCCCGCGCCTGCAGCAGCTCCAGCGCCTGTTGCGGCTCCCGCGCCTGTAGCGGCTCCCGCGCCTGCAGCTGCTCCCGCGCCGGTTGCGGCTCCTGACCCCGCTGCGGCTCCCGCGCCTGTTGCGGCTCCTGCGCCTGTTGCGGCTCCCGCGCCTGTTGCGGCTCCCGCGCCT
>CAIQPA010000301.1 GCA_903873545.1 uncultured delta proteobacterium | reverse complement strand
TGGCTGGCTCGTAGCGGGAGGCCTGTTCCTAGCGATCGTGTCGCGCAGGCGGCGCCTGTTCCGAGCGGCTGCCGCAGCCGGACTCCTCCTTGTTGCGCCGTTGCAGGCGGCGGCCGCTGTTCCGCAGGGCACCGAGGTCTTCGCCGAGGTCGGCGCCGGACCCCGCCTCTTTCTGGGCACCTTCTACGACCTCGCGGGGGCCGGTGGCTCGCTCTACGAGCGCCAGGGGCTGCAGTTCGGTCCATGGGGCGGCCGCGTGACCCTGGCCGCCGACTACACGCTCACCAACCAGCCCGCCCCACCCTTCCAGCCTTCGCTGCAGACGCTCGCCATCTCTCTGGGCGTCCAGCGGCGCTTCGAGTTCGCCGGCCTCGACTTCGAGGCTGGTGCAGACATCACACGCCTCGGCGTTCTGGCCAACCCGCTGGTCGCCTACACAGGCCCAGCCACCAACTTCATGGGGCTCGGAACGGAGCTTCGCTGGCTCTGGCTCAACCGCTCGCAGCAACACCTCGCTGTCGGAACGCAGCTCTCTGGCTTCTTCGACCAAGCCGGCTTTCGGCCCTCGATCGCGCTGACGGTCGGCGTTGGCTTCCGGACCACGCCGTGATGCGCGGCGCGGTCACCGGGGCGCTGCTGCTCTTGCTGGCGGCCTGCACCCCTGCGGCACCCAAGCCTGCGCCGGCTGCATCCCTGCCGGTCGCAGACATGATCTCGCTCTCGCCGGCCATCACCGAGACGGTGGCGCTGCTCGGCGCAGACAACCGCCTCAAGGGGCGCTCCGACTGGTGCAACGAGCCTGCCTCGGTGCGCGCACTCCCCGCCTTCGGCACCTCGCTCACCCCGGCGCTCGAACGCATCGCCAGCGCCCGCCCCGCGCGTCTGCTCATCGACGGGAGCCTCGGAAACCAACGTGACCAGCTCGAGGCGCTCGCGCCGGTCGAGGTGCTGCCCTGGCTCACGGTCGAAGAGGTCATGGAGTCGACCCGTCGCATCGGCAGGCTCGTCGACCGCGACGCGGCAGCAGCACAGCTTGCGGAGCGGTTCCGGCCCTGGCTCCGGCCGCTCCCCGCGGAGGCACAGGCAGTGCTTCTCCTCATCGGTGACGATGGCCCCGAGACAGGCACCTTCTGGTTCGTGAAGGAGGGGTCGCTGCATGGTGCGATGCTCCGCGCTGCAGGCTGGCGCAACGCTGTTGCGGAGCCCGTCGCGACGCCGTCGCTCTCGGCCGAGGCGCTGCTGCGGCTCGATCCCGAGGCCATCGTGGTGTTGGTGGCGAAGCCTGATGCAGAGGCAGACCGCCGAGGTCTGGAGGAGGCCTTCGCGAAGTTTGGTGGCCTGCGCGCCGTCCGGTCGCGTCGGCTGGCGCTGCTCGCCGACCCGAACATCCTCTCCACCGGCCCATCGCTGCTGGCGACCTCGGAGCGGCTCTCCGCTCTCCTCACGCAATGGCAGACGCAGTGAGCCTGCTTGAGCTCCACAATGCGGCGCTACGCTCTCGCGAGGGCTGGCGCGTTGCTCCGCTCTCGTTGAGCCTCGACGGCGGCAGACCTGTGCTGCTTGTAGGCCCCAACGGCGCCGGCAAGTCGAGCCTCCTCCGCCTCCTGCTCGGACTCGAGCGGCGGGCGGCTGGCCGCGTCACGGTGGGCGGCCTCGACGTGGCAAAGCTTGCGCCGCTGCAGCGCGCTGCCCATCTCTCCTGGCTTCCGCAGCACTCCGACGCGGTCGAGCCGATGCGGGCGGTGGAGTGGGTCGCGGCGGCCCGCTTCCGCTTCGGCGAGCCGGCTGCAACCGCGGAGTGGCGGGCCTTGGCGCTGCTCGCTGCGAGCGGCCTCGAACACCTCGCGGAGCGGCAGACGGACGAACTCTCGGGGGGCGAGATCCAGCGGCTCCGCATCGCCTCACTCCATGCCCAGGAGGCGGCCTGGTGGTGCCTCGACGAGCCGACGAACCACCTCGACCCCTCTGCGCGCGGCGCTGTAACCCGCCAGCTCGCTGCCGCCTGCGAACCCGGCCGCGGCCTCATCATCGCCACGCATGACCTGGCGCTGCTTCACGCCTTTCCGCAGGCGCGCGTGCTCGGCCTCCGCGACGGGAAGATCGCCTTCGACCAGCACTGCACGAGCGCCTCGCTCGGGCCCGATCTGAGCGAACTCTATCAGACCAGGGTCCGCGAGCAGGCCGTCGATGGGCAGCGCTGGTACTACTTCGCGGGCGACCTGTGAGGGCCCGCTCGCTCCTCCTCTTCGGCCTCTGCTGCGCTGGCCTCATTGCCGTTGCGCCGTGGGCCGGTCCCGCGCTCGAGGGCGACAACGCCCGCTTCATCCTCACCTCGCTCCGGCTGCCCCGCGTCGCGCTCGCCGCGCTCGCCGGCGGCAGCCTCGCCGCAGCCGGCGCAGCCTTCCAGATCCTGCTCCAGAATCCGCTCGCAAGCCCCAGCACCATCGGCACCACCGCCGGTGCAGCGCTCGGCGCCCTCAGCCTGCTCGTGGTAGCGCCGGCTGCCGCCTCGCCCACTGGGCTCGTCGTCGCCGCCTTCGCTGGCGCGGCGGCCGTCTCCACCGCCATCACGGCCGCCGCCGCGAGCCGTCGGCTCCGCGCCGGCGACCTCATCCTCGCCGGCGTTGCCCTCACCGTCGCCGCCGGGGCCGTTGCAACCGGCCTACAGCTCCGTGCCGACGCCGCTGCCACCGTCGCCGCCGTCCGCTGGTCGCTCGGCTCCGTCGCAACCGTCGGCATGGCCAAGCCCGCCGCACTCGCACCCATCGCAGCCGTAGCCATCGGCTGGCTCACCCTCCGCGGCCGCGCGCTGCAGACGCTCGCTGCAGGACCCGAGCGGGCCGCCTCGCAAGGCGTCGACCTCGTCCGTCTCCGCGTGGAGGTGCTCGCAGCCGGCTCGCTCGCCGTCGCCGGCGCCGTCGCCTTCGCGGGCCCCATCGCCTTCGTCTGCCTCATCGTTCCCCACCTCGTCCGTCTGACGCTCCATCCCCCCGTTCGCTGGCTGGCTCCGCTCTCCGCACTCGGTGGCGCGGCCTTCCTCGTCACCGCCGACGCTGGCGCTCGGCTCATGCTCCCCGACCGTGAACTTCCCGTCGGCGTTGTCACCGCAGCACTCGGCGCGCCAGCCCTCATCCTGCTCCTCTGGCGCAACCGATCGCGGCAACCGCACTAGCTTCGGCTCCTACCGCCTTCGGTTGACTTCTACGGCGCCGCAGCCTAGCCAACGCGCCCTGCAGTTGTGCAAAACAGCGGCGGCGAGGCAGCCATTTGGCGCCCCCCTCCGACAACGCACCAAGCGTCAACACCGGCAGGTACCATGGAAGCGCATCGCGATTCGAAGAAGTTTGTTTTTGTCACGGGCGGCGTCGTCTCCTCGCTCGGCAAAGGCATCGTCGCCTCCGCGCTCGGCGCCATCATGGAGGCCCGTGGCCTCAAGGTCAGTTTCCTCAAACTCGACCCCTATGTGAATGTCGACCCCGGTACGATGAACCCGCTGCAGCACGGCGAGGTCTTCGTCACCGACGACGGCGCAGAGACCGATCTCGACCTCGGCCACTACGAGCGCTTCTGCTCCACCCGCATGACCCGGCTCAACAACCTCACGACGGGCCGCATCTACCACTCCGTCATCTCCAAGGAGCGGCGCGGTGAATACCTGGGCTCCACCGTCCAGGTCATCCCCCACATCACGGACGAGATCAAAGCGCGCATCGTCGATGCCTCCGAAGGCAACGACATCCTCATCACAGAGATTGGCGGTACGGTCGGCGACATCGAGAGCCTGCCCTTCCTCGAGGCCATCCGCCAGATGCGCTCCGACTTCGGCAGCTCCAACACCTGCTACATCCACGTCACCCTCATCCCCTACATCGCTGCCGCCGGCGAACTGAAGAGCAAGCCCACGCAGCACTCGGTCCGCGAGCTCCGCGAGATCGGCGTGCAGCCCGATGTGCTGGTCTGCCGCTCCGACCGCGAAGTCTCGGACGACATGAAGCGCAAAATCGCGCAATTTTGCAACGTCGAGGCCCCCTGCGTCATCTCGCTGCCCGATGTCGCCAACATATACGAGGTGCCAGAACGGCTCCACGCTGACGGCCTCGACAGCCGCGTCCTCGAGCGGCTCCGCATGACACCCGCGGAGCCCGACCTCAGCACATGGTCCAACCTCGTCAGCGCCATCCACAACCCCACGCGCGAGATCACCATCGGAATCGTCGGCAAATACGTCGACCTCACAGATGCCTACAAGTCGCTGAACGAGTCGCTCCGTCATGCAGGCTACGCCCACCACGCCAAGGTCAACCTCAAGTTTGTCGACTCCGAGGAGCTTGAGCGCACCGGCGCTGAGGCCATGCTCGGCGACGTCGACGGCGTACTGGTTCCGGGCGGTTTCGGGCGCCGCGGCATCGAGGGCAAGATCCTCGCCGTCGCCTATGCCCGGACCCACAAGAAGCCCTACTTCGGCATCTGTCTCGGCATGCAGGTCGCCGTCATCGAGTATGCCCGCAACGTGGCCGGCCTCGCAGGCGCGCACAGCCAGGAGTTCGAGCCCGATGCGTCGCACAAGGTCATCGACCTGATGGAACACCAGCGCGACCTCACCGACATGGGCGCCAGCATGCGGCTCGGCGCCTATCCCTGCCACCTCCAAGCCGGCTCGCTCGCCGAGAAGGCCTACGGCAGCGCCGACATCTCCGAGCGCCACCGCCACCGGTATGAGTTTGCGACCGACTACCGCGACCGCCTCACCGACGCCGGCCTCATCCTCTCCGGCACCAGCCCCGACAACGCGCTCGTCGAGATCATCGAACTCGCGGACCACCCCTGGTTCCTCGGCTGCCAGTTCCATCCCGAGTTCAAGTCGCGCCCGACCGAGCCCCACCCGCTCTTTGTCGCCTTCATCGATGCAACGCTGCGCAACTCCGCACAATCCTAGCCTCTTTTGAAAGTGGCATAATTTGTGCATTTCGCTAGTGTAACGCCTCGCAGGCGCCCCAGATCGGGGCCCGCCACGAACTCCCGCGAGACCGGCACTTCATGGGCGCGCATCTCCGACAGACACAGCGACAGACGCAGGAACTGCGCTTCACGCTGCAGCTTCAGCAGGCCATCAAACTGCTGCAGCTCAACCTGCCCGAGATGCTCGAACTGGTGCAGCAGGAGCTGGTCGAGAACCCCTTCCTCGAAGAGTCGACCGAGGGCGGCGATGTACCTGTCGGCGGCGAAGCTTCGACAATCGACCAGGTTTCCGACGCCGGCGAGCCCGACCTGCCCGAACCACTCAAGGCCGATAACCTCGAGAAGGCCATCGCCGAGATCGACTGGGACTCCTACGTAGACGACTTCTCTGCGCCTCTGCCGGGAGGCGCCTCCGCGGGCACCTCCGACGACGAGCAGCAGACCTTCGAGCGGGCGAACGACAACGCCGAGTCGCTCACCGCACGGCTTCTCTTTCAGCTCCAGACCTCCGGCGCCTCCGCCGAGGTCAAGCTTGCCGCTGCGGCCGTCATCCATAACCTCGACGAGAACGGCTACCTTGTGGACGTCACCATCGAGGAGCTCGCGGAGGAGCAGAACGTCTCCACCGAGGCCGTCGAAGAGGGGCTCGCCCTGGTCCAAGGTTTCGACCCCGCCGGCGTCGCCGCACGCGACCTCCGCGAATGCCTCATGCTCCAGGCCAAGGCTGCCGGAGAGACCGACATCGTCCTGCTCGAGATCATCGAGCACCACCTGCACGACATCGAGCGGCAGAACTACGCCGCCATCAGCCGCGCCCTCGCCGTGCCGCGCGATCGTGTTGCCACCGCCCACAAACGGCTCCTCAAGTTCGACCCCAAGCCCGGCCGGCAGTTCACACCCGACGACGGCGGCAACTACATCATCCCCGACATCTTCATCGAGAAGATCGGCGCCGTCTGGCACGCCCGACTGAACGAAGAGGGGCTCCCCCGCCTCCGCGTCTCCGACGACTACCGACGCCAGATGGGCCGCAACGCGCCCAAGGAAGACAAAAACTACGCGGCCGAGCGCATTCACAGCGCCCGCTGGCTCATCAAGTCCATCGACCAGCGGCAGCGCACCATCCGCAGGGTCACAGAGGCCATCCTCAAGTTCCAGCGTGGCTTCCTCGACCACGGCGTAGACCATCTCCGCCCGCTCGTCCTCAAGGATGTGGCAGAGGAGATTGGCGTCCACGAATCGACCGTCAGCCGCGTCACCAGCAACAAGTATGTCGAGACGCCTCGCGGCACCTTCGAACTCAAGTACTTCTTCGACAGCTCCGTGCGGCAGAGCGGCGGCGACGATGTGGCCTCCGAGGCCGTTAAACATCATATCCGGGCTCTCATCCAGCAGGAGCCCAACGCCAAGCCGCTCAGCGACGACAAACTCGCCGACCTCCTCCTCGCCAAGTTCAACATCGAGGTCGCCCGCCGCACCGTCGCCAAGTACCGCGAGGCCCTGGGGATCCTTCCCAGCTCAAGACGAAAGCGGCGCGGGTGATGCTGCCCACTTTCCTTGACGCGCGCCGCTACCCACTGCACGCTGTCTCCCTGCAGTTGTTACACCGTCGCACCCTTCGGCCCGCATGAGCGAAGTCGTTATCGTCACCGGCATGTCCGGCTCCGGAAAGACCACCGCCCTCCGGTCGCTCGAGGACCTCGGCTACTTCTGCATGGACAACCTCCCGGTTGTCCTGCTCCCCAAGGTCGTTGACCTCGCCGGGGCCTCCGGCGGGAAGCTGAGACGCATCGCCGCCTGCATCGATGTGCGCGACCAGACCTTTATCGCAGACGCCGGCGTCGTCATCGATGACCTCCGCAGCCACGGCGTCACGGTCCGGATTCTCTTCCTCGACGCCTCTGACGACAGCATCATCCGGCGGTTCAGCGAGACGCGGCGGCCGCACCCGCTCGACCTGGGCGGCGACCTCCGCGCCGCGGTCCGCGCCGAGCGCAATCTGCTCGACGACATCCGCCACCGCGCCGAAATCGTCGCCGACTCCACGGCGCTCTCCACCCACGAACTCCGCGCGCTCGTCCAGACCAGTTTTGCCGAGGCCGGACGACCCCACCTCGCCATCCGCATCATGTCGTTCGGCTTCAAGTATGGCGCGCCAACCGAAGCCGACCTCCTCTTCGACGTCCGCTTCCTCCCCAACCCCTACTTCGTTCCGGAGCTCCGGCAGCACTCGGGCTCCCATCCCAGCGTTGCCCAGTTCCTTCTCGAGCAGAGCGATACGACCGCCTTCCTCGACCACCTCGAGCCGCTCCTCCTCTTCCTGCTGCCCCGCTACCAGGCGGAGGGAAAGGCCTACCTAACCATCGGCATCGGCTGTACAGGAGGCAGGCACCGCTCTGTCGCCATCGCAGAAGCCCTGCAGGCCCGCCTCGCAGCCCACCTCCACAACGCGACCATCCACCACCGCGATAGAGCGCTGACCTAACCCATGGACCCCTCCGAATTCCGCGTCATTCTTGACGACCGGCTCCTCCACGAAACCGCTGCCGCTGCCTGGTGTGACGCAGGCGACATCGACGTTGTCTGGTGGTGTACCACCGCGCAACAGTCAGACGCAGAGACCCTCGACAGCCTGCCTGCGCCCCTCCTGCTGATGTCGCCCATCGATATCGCCGCCGCCAGCCGCGAGGCGCCCTCCGACGGGCTCCGCGTCCTCATCCTCGTCGACGATATCGCCCTGCTCCTGCAGGCCATCCGACTCGGCCTACCTCCCTTGCGCCTCGTCGTCGCCAACTACAGCTCTGACGCCAACGGACGACGCATCTCTCCGGAGGTCTCACTCGACCCCGACGACCATCGCCACCTCGCCGGCCTCTTCGCGCAGGGCTTCGAACTCATCCTTCAGTCCCGTCCCAATGTGACGGCACGACCACTGCCCCAGCCCGAGGCAAGTTGAATGGCGACGCGCTCCTCACTAAGGAACCCCTCCTTCCCATGACTGGTGCAACCATGAAGCGTTCTCTGTTCGGATTCGCGTTGGCGCTCTGCCTCCTCGTCGCATCGACGGCCCGCGCCGGCGCCAAAGATTTTGACCTCAAGCTCGGCGTCCGTGGAGGCCCCAACTTCAGTCTGCTCCTCCAACCGACCGACAGTGACGAGTACCAGACCGTTCCCTATCCCAATCTCATGTTCGACCTCGGCTGGAACATCGGCGGAGCCCTCAACATGCGGGCCTGGGACCTGATCGGCCTCGAGATTGGCGCCATCTACGGCATCGACTCCCTCAAGGGCAGCAGCTACATCGACACCGTCGTTGACCAGGAGACCAGAGAACGGATCAAGAACAACATCTCCTTCTCCCAGAGCACGCTCCACATCCCCATCGTCGCGCAGATGACCCTGCCCTTCACCGTCATCCGCCCCTTTGGAAGCCTCGGCATCGACCTGGTCGTGAACCGCTCCTCCCGCACCTACGAGCAGAACTTCGATACCTTCGTGGCCCCGGGCGAGGCCGACAGAACCGACCCCGATTACGACGAGTTCTACCGTAGCGCCCTCGCGCAGGGCGCCTACCGCTCCGCACTCAACGAAGACGACCAGCAGATCTACGGCGGCTTCGTACTCGGCGCCGGTGTTACCATCACCGCGCCGCGCGTCGAAATCCCCCTCGAGGCACGCATTGTCTACTACCCGAGCACCGGCTGGGACATGACCGACCGACTCGGAGACCCTGCCGCGAACGGTCTCAGCAAGTGTGACACCGACAAACCCAGCTTGGAGCCCTCCTGCGCATCGCTCCCGCCTAGCTCCCCGCCCGGCTCCAATGCGGCGCTGCTCCGCTACAATGACCGCCCCCAGTTCCAGATTCTGATCACTGCAGGATTCGATTACCTCCTGCTCTAACGACAAGGACCCGACAATGACTCCCTTTCCCGGTGAAGGCCAACTCTACGCCACCCTCGAGACCACCATGGGCTCGATGACCGTCAAGCTCTTCGAGACGCTTGTGCCCAAGACCGTCGCAAACTTCGTGGGCCTCGCCACGGGCGAGAAGCCCTACACCGACCCGCGCACCCGCCAGCCCGGCTCCGGCCCCTACTACGACAACACGGTCTTCCACCGCGTCATCCCCAAGTTCATGATCCAGGCCGGCGACCCCACCGCCACCGGCACCGGCGGCCCCGGCTTCCGCTTCGAGGATGAGTTCCACCCCACCCTCCGCCACAACAAGCCCGGCATCCTCTCCATGGCCAACGCCGGCCCGGGCACCAACGGCAGCCAGTTCTTCATCACCGAAGTCCCCACGCCCCACCTCGACAACCGCCACTCCGTCTTCGGCGAGGTCGTTGAAGGACTCGAGATCATCGCCCAGGTCACGGGCGTCCCCCGCGACGGCCGCGACCGCCCCCGGACCGATGTGACCCTCAAGTCGGTCACCATCTACCGCAAGTAGGCGAAAGCCCGGGCACCGCTCCGCTTGGGAGCCGCTGCCCGGGCCTTCCGCTACCCACGCCGCCGCTGCTTCGCCTACTTGGCGTTGCCGAGCGCGGTGAGCGACTCCACCAACCGCTTCATGAAGCCGTCTGCAGAGGCGCCGTCGATGATGCGGTGGTCGAAGGAGAGGCACATCATGCACATCGAGCGCACGAGGATGTTGTCGTTGTCGTCCGCGACAACCCGCTTCTTGATGCCGCCGATGTTCAGGATGGCTGCCTGGCCAGGCACCAGAATCGGGATGCCGTAGAGGCTGCCGAAGATACCCGAGTTGGTGATCGTGAAGGTCCCGTCGGTCACGTCGGCGGGCTTGAGCTGCCGGTTCTTAGAGCGGAAGGAGAGGTCGTTCACCGCGCGGGCCACGCCGAGCAGGTTGAGCGAGTCGGCCTCCTTGAGCACCGGCACAATCAGCCCCTCTTCGATGGCCGAGGCGATGCCAAGGTTAATCGAGCCGCGGAAGATGATGTTGTCGCCGTCCACGGTGGCGTTGAGGATGGGGAAGGCCTTGAGCGCCTCGACCACAGCCGCGACGAAGAAGGCGGTCAGCGTGAGATTCACGCCCTTGGCCTCATACTCCGGGACCAGCTTCTTGCGCGCCTTGATGATGGGCGTGACATCGGCCTCCCAGACAGTGTGGGCGTGGGCCGTTGCGCGGCGCGACTGCAGCATGTTCTCTGCAATGCTCGCCCGCATACGACCCATCGGCTCCACACGGTCGTTGGCGTAGAGGTGGATGCGCGGCGTCTTCACAAACGCCGGCTCATACCCGGTCGGGATGGCAAAGCCGCCGGCGAGGGCTGCCTTGCGGCCGCCCATCGGAGCAACAGGCGCCGAGGTTCCGGCCTTCGCGATGAAGCTGAGCAGGTCGCTCTTGGTGACCCGGCCGGAGACACCGGAGCCGGTGATGCGGGCGAGGTCGGAGATGCCGGCCGCCGCCGCCATCTTGCGAACGAGCGGCGTGGAGCGGGTGCGGCGGAGCTCCTCCAGACCGGCCTGCGGTGCGGGGGCTGCTGCAGCCTGTGCGGTCTTGGTTGCAGTGGGGGCCGCAGCGGGAGCGGCTGCTGCCGGCGCTGAAGCAGCCTTCGGGGCGCCCGAGGCAACGGCCGTGGTAGCCGCCGCTTCGTCGGTCTCGAGCCAGCCCACGATTGCACCCACGACGACCGTCTGCCCCACCGAGGCGAGCACCTCAACCAGCACGCCATCCGAAGGGCTCGGAATCTCTGCATCGACCTTGTCGGTCGAGATGGTGAAGATGTCTTCGTCGCGGCGGACCTTGTCGCCGACCTTCTTCTTCCACGCAACGACCGTCCCTTCCACAATCGACTCGCCCATCTGGGGCATGATGACCTGTACGCGCATCGATGCTCTCCGGACTAGGCGTTGAGGGGGGCGCCAAGGAAGGCCGCGGCTGCGGCCTCACCCATAGCTTCGGCGAGCGTCGGATGCGGGTGCATCGCGTGGAAGAGCTCCTCCACCGTAGACTCAAGCTCAAGCGCGAGAACGGCTTCGGAGATCAGCTCGGTCGCCTTCGGCCCGATGATGTGTACGCCGAGCAGCTCGTCATGCTTCTTGTCGGCCACAATCTTGATGAAGCCGCCTTCCGAACCCATGATGCGGGCCTTGCCATTGGCGGCGAATGGGAACATTCCCACCTTCACATCGTAGCCCTTCGCACGGGCCGCCTTCTCGGTGAGACCGACCGAGGCAACCTCGGGGTCGCAGTAGGTGCAGTTGGGGACCCGGTCGTAGCGGATCGGATGCGGGTGCTTGCCCGCAATGTGCTCGGCGACCAGTACGGCCTCGTGGCTCGCGACATGGGCCAGCCAGGGGGTCTTGATGATGTCGCCAATGGCGTAGACGCCCGGCTCGCCCGTCTGGCAGAACTCGTTCACGTCCACGAACCCGCGCTCATCCACCTTCACGCCGGTGCCGGCCGCTCCGATGTCGCCGGTCACCGCTGCGCGACCCGCCGCAACGAGCAGCATCTCTGCCTCGATGACAACGCTCTCGCCGCCCGCCTTCGGGGTCAGGGTGATCTTCACCGTGTCACCTGCCACCTCCGCCTTGGAGATGGAGGTCGCGGTGCGCACATCGATGCCCCGCTTCTTGTAAATCTTCTCGAGCTCCTTCGAGACCTCTTCGTCCTCGATAGGCAGGATGACGTCGGCATACTCGACCAGCGTCACCTTGGCGCCGAAGCTTGCGTAGACCGAGGCGAACTCAGAGCCCACAGCGCCCGCGCCAAGCACGACGAGCGACTTGGGGACCTTCTGAATCTCGAGGATGTCGTCCGAGTTGACGATCTGCTTGTGGTCGATCGTGATGCCCGGGAAGTCCTTGCACTTCGAACCGGTCGCCAGGATCACATGCTTGCTCTCGACGGTCTTCACGGTGCCATCGGCGGCCGTGATCGAGACCTTGCCCTTGCCGGCCAGGCGGCCGTGCCCCGAGAGCACCTCCACCTTGTTCTTCCTCATCAGGAATTGCACGCCCTTCGAGTTGGTCGCGACCGTCTTTTCGCGGTAGCCTTGGACAGCAGTGAAATCGAGCGAGACGCCCGTCGTGATGACGCCATACTTGGCCGACTCGCGAGCCTTGTCGTACACATGGGCGCACTCAAGCAGCGCCTTGGTGGGGATGCAGCCGCGCAGCAGGCAGGTGCCGCCGAGCCGCGTGTCTCGCTCTACGATCGCAGCCTTGAGGCCCAGCTGCGAGCAGCGCACCGCAGCCACATATCCGCCGGGACCGGCGCCGATGATGATCACATCGTAATTCGCTTCAGACACAGCAAACCTCGCACATGCAGGAATCTTCGGGAACGCGTCGAGCGCCTTCTAGTGACCGTCTAGGAGATGCGTCAATGAAGGCAACGCTTCACTGTCCTCTCACGGCCCAACGCGGATTCGGCTGTCTTAACGGCCCTGAAGCACGAACTCGACGCGGTTGTTGCGGCGCCGATTGCGGTCCGAAAGGTTCGGGAACTTCGGCTCCGCGTCGCCCACGCCCTCAGCCCGCAGACGACTGGCATCGATGCCCTTGGAGGTCAGGTAGGTGACGACCGCCTTCGCCCGCTTCTGCGTCAACTCCGTAGCCTTCGTCGAGTCGCCCTGCTCGTCGGTATGAGCCCGCACGATGAAGCGGAGCGAGGCTTCGGACTGCAGCAACTTCACCACCTCGTCGAGGAGGGTGCGGCTGTCGGCGGTGAGCCGGTCGCCCTCAAAGGAGACCTGCGCGTCGGCGTTGTCCACCTCGTAGGCGTCGCCGGTGAGACGAAGCCGCGTGCCGGCATCAAGCGGGCGGAGCTGGAAGCTGTTCTCCTGCCGGCCGTTCAGAATCGAGATATTCTCGCTCAGTGAGATGTGGCCCGGCGCCGAGACCACCATGCGGTAGTCACCGGGCTTGACGTCTATCTGGAAGGCGCCCGTTGCAGGGTCGACCTTCGCCCGCCTCTCCTCTTCGCCGGAGAGCCAGATACTTGCCTCCGCGGCACCTGCACCCTCGGCAGTAATGCGACCTGCGAGCCGGCCGCCGATGATGGCCTGCTGCATCTCGATGGTTCCGGCGATGGGCGCCTCGCTGACCGTCATCCGCATGGAGCGGTTGGTGTAGCCCGGCGCGCTGAGCTGAATCGTCACCTTCGTTCCGGGCGCAAAGTCGATGCTCCGGAACTTGCCGTCGGCGCTGCCCACCTGGTCGGAGAACTCGGTCTCG
Source organism: uncultured delta proteobacterium (assembly GCA_903873545.1). Taxonomy (GTDB): domain Bacteria; phylum Myxococcota_A; class Bradymonadia; order REDH01; family REDH01; genus CAIWGR01. Next base: position 6,900 of record CAIQPA010000301.1, on the reverse strand, counting down.
AGATACTTGATGCGCACATCGCCTATGGGGCGCTTCGTCGCCGCATCGACAACCGTTCCGGTCACATGGGAGAGCACGGCCGCGACCGGGGCCGCCTCGGGGGCAACCTCAACCTCCACCTCGACCAGCCGCTCGATGATCACCGGCTTGGGGTTGAGCGCGTAGCTCGCACCAAAGACGAGGTTCCAGGCAGGCACCGCAGGCGTCCCCTGCGACTCCTTCGTCGTCACGCCAAGCTCGGCGCCAAGGTCGAGCGAGACGCCCTCTGCAGGCGCGGCCTTTACGCCGATTGTCAGCGTGCTCGGATAGGCCGAAAAGCCCGCGTCATCGATGCAAGGAATGATGTCGGCCTTGTTGCAGGGCGCGCCAACGGGCAGGTTCAGCGCCCACTCGATGCTCGGCGTGAAGAAGGGGAGCGGCAGGTCGGCTCCCAGCCCGATGCGCGCCACATCGTAGCCGCGCACGCCGTGACCGAACCGCTCAATCTTGGTCAGTTCGCTGTTGAAGAGCGCCTCCTCGCCGTCGGCCGTGTAGCCAACGAGGAGGTGGGCACGGAGCGGAGCCAGCTCCTGTTCGCGGAGGTCAAAGGTGGCGAGGCCGAGGATGTCGATGGCCGAGGCACCGAAGTCCACGCCGACATCGGCTGCTGCGGCAGGGAGCCCCAGACCGAGCTGCGCGCCGACCCGCAGACCGTCGCCCAAGTCCTGATGGTACTTCGCGCCGAAGTTCAGGTTGCCGACGCTCTGAATGAGCGTGGGAGCGGGCGGCAGCGTCGCAGAGTTGAAGTTCGAGTGGGCGCCGAGGCCCGCGGTCAGCTCCACATTGTCGGTGGCGCCGTAGGAGAGCGCGAGCCGGCCACCGAAGCGGCGGTCTTCGTCGCCCAGGATGATGACATCCTTTCCGCTGAAGAACTCGCCGTGGGCCGAGAGCAGGAAGATTCCAGCATCGACGCCGTTCGCGACCGGCATGGAGAACAGCCCCGTGCCGCCGTCGAAGGCCGCAGACCGCTCATTGCCTGCCGTAGAGGACGCATCAAGCTCCACGAACTCTGTCGCCGCCTCCGCAGAGGCCTCCTCCTGCGCCCCACCCTTCACGGGCATCAGCGCCAAGGCAGCAAGCGAAACAATACCGACAGAACCGATTCCAGCACGCTTCATGACCAACCCTTGGGCGAACTTCGACAGGAGAATGCGGCGGATGCCACACCGTGGGGCCTCACACGCAAACCTCTGTTCGCATGAAGGCGGCAAAATCGTGTCGCAGATAGGGGCGAGCGCCGTCAAGCGCCACGAACCCTCAGCGCGGCGACAGGGGTGCGAGATCGAACGGCAGGTCGACCCAACCCTCCCCGCTTCCGTAGAGCCAGTGGTAGACCCAGTAGGAGGTCGTTACCCGCTTCACATACTCGCGGGTCTGGGCAAAGGGGATCTCCTCCACCCAGAGGTCGAGAGGCATCCTGCTCCGGTCTCTGAGCCACTTGTCGATGTTCCCGCGACCACCGTTGTAGCCGCCGATGATCAGCGCCGCGTGGCCGTCGTACGACTCCGACAGCACCTTCATGAACATCGTCCCGAGCTCAATGTTGACCGCCGGCTGAAAGAGATCCCGCGGCGCAACCGTACCGCGCCCCGTCTTCTTGGCCATGTCGTTGGCGGTCGGAAGCATGAGTTGGAGCAGCCCATAGGCGTTCGCATAGGACTCAATCCCCGCGTTGAAGCCCGACTCCTCGCGCATGATCGCGTAGATGATTGCAGGGTTGAGCCCCCGCTCCCGCGCACGCTTCGTTACCTCGTCGAGATAGGGCTGCGGGAAGGCGATCTTCCACCGCTCCACGTTGGAGCCCGCGGGATAGGCGAGGTGCATGTCGAGACGAGGCCCCGGCACCGCGTGGCTCCGCTGGTAGTTCCCCGACCGGTCGAAGAGCTTGGCCACCAGCCAACCCACCTCATCGCGGTTCGGAAACTCCGCCCGCAACGCACCGAACTCCTGCGCCGCCAGCTTGAACAGCGACAGCCGCAGCAGCAGCACGCCGGCGACAAAGTGACGGTTTTCTGCCACCTCCGGCACCATCTCGATGAACCCCTCGGTCTTGTCGTTCGGCCGCTTGAGCTCAGCCACCAGCGCCCGCGTCCCCTCTCGGTCCAGGGCCGCCAGCCGGTTGAGCGACAACAGCGTATAGAAGCCCATCGGGTGGTTGCGCACGACCGCGGTATAGGCCGCCTTGGCGTCGCTCGGCTGTCGCATCTCCTCGAGGGATCGGGCGCGGAAGTAGGCAATCCGGCCCCGCGTGTAGATGTCGTCTTCGCCCGAAGTGCCGCTCACCCGGTCGGCCAGCGCCACGGCCCCGCGGTAGTCGCGCGCCGCATACCGCTCGAAGATCATTGCCCAGAGCGCGTCGGGCACCATATCGCCCTTCGGGTAGGTATCGAGCTGACGCTGGAACATCGCCTGCGCCTCGGCCTTCTTGCCCTGCCCGTCGAGCACCTGCGCCGTATAGTTCATGGCATCGTCAGCCAGGTTGCTCTCGGGAAAGCGGGTCCAGATCTTCTCGAAGGCCGCGATGGCCTTCGCATCCTCATCCACCGTCCACATGCCCTTGCCGAGATGGTAGAGTGCCTTGGCCACGAGGATTGGGTCGCTGCAGTCGGCGGCGATAGCCTCGTAGTGGGGCGCGGCCTCGCGATGCACGCGCAGCTTGGTCTGGCTCTGACCGGCGTAAAGGCGGGCCGTGCAGGCAGTCGCAGAGCCCTTCGCCATCTCCGGGATTACCTCGTTCAGCATCGCGATGACCTGGTCGCTCCGATGGCGTCCGAAGAGCACACCCGCCCGGTCCACCTTCTCTGTCAGGCTCTGGCTCCCAACCTCGCGGCGAACCGCCTCGCTCACCCGCGGCCGAAGCGCCGCCAGCTTGCGCTCAGCCGACTTCTCCACCGTGTCGCCGGGATGAAGAACCGAGATGCGATGGTAGAGCCGAGCCGCATCATCAAGGTCGCCGCTCTCCTCGTAGGCGCGGCCGAGCATCATCTCCACGTCGTCGCGGTAGGTGGCTTGGGGATTGGCCGCGAGGAAGGCCTCGAGCTGCTTCACCGCGCCCGCCGCATCACCCGACTCCAGCGTCGCCCGCGCACGCAACCAGTCCGACCGGTCTGCAAAGACGCTCTCACGCGCCACCGCCGAGGCCAGCGTCGCCGCCTGCCCGAACCGCCCCCGCTTGAGCGCGATCTCCGCCTGCCAGTAGGTGCAGTGGTCGGCGAGCGGGTGTTCCGACGAGGCGCAACGCGTGAGCGGCGCCATCGCATCATCAAACCGCCCCTCCACATAGAGGCCGTAGCCCAGCGCAAAGTTGGCAGCCAGCGCAGCGGGGTCGTTCGGGTGCTCCGACAGCCAGAAGCCGAGCGCGTCGATGGCCGGACCTCCATCACCAGACTCCAGCGCCTTCAGACTCCGGTTCACGCCCGCGTCGAACAGCGGACTGAGCTCCTCAGAGCCCACGCCAACTGGTCCTGCCTCCTCCGTCTCGCGCGCTAGGACGCGGCGGCCGTCGCTCTCTGCGCAGGCAATCGCTGCGCCGCCGAACGCGAGTCCGAACACCGTCACCGTACGCAAAACCGCTGCTCTCATCGACGCTCCCCGAAACACCCATCCGCTTCCGCAGTTCTACCCACCCCCGCCCCTGCCGCTAGTTTTTCACCTTCCCGTCTGCCACTTCGCGATTACCATGAGGGTCTCGTCGTCCCTGTCGGAAAAAATCGACCTACCTCGCTGCAACAAACCGCCAGCAACGACGAGAAGTGGGTGTCACCCACGCTCGGAGCGAACATGTTTCAGATTGGTTCCATCATCGATAACTCCTACCGCCTCAACCGTGAGCTCGGCCGCGGAGGGTTCGGCGTCGTCTACGCCGCCGACGAGCTCGGCAACGCCGAAATCCTCGGGCCCCGCGATACGGGAGAGAGCCAGTCGGTCCTCCGGACCGTCGCGCTCAAGCTGCTGTCGCTCGACCCCTCGCAATGGCGCCGATTCCGCACCGAGGTGCACGCCCTCTGCCGGCTCAACCACCCCAACATCGTCCAAGTCTACACCTACGGCCGGGCCGGTGTGCCCTACATCGTCATGGAGCTCGTCGAGGGGCGCGGCTGGAACGAGATCCTCAAGGAGCCGGGCCGAACCATCCACCCGCAGCAGACCCTCCGCACCCTCATCCAGGTCGCCGATGCGCTCAAGCATGCGCACGAGCGGGAGGTCATCCATCGCGACCTCAAGCCCCACAACATCCTCATCACCCCCGACCGCGAGCCCAAGATTGTCGACTTCGGCCTCTCGCTCCTGATGGAGCGCGAGGCTGGCGCGACCCAGCGCATCGGCACGCCCGGCTACCTCGCACCCGAGATCATCGAGGCCGATCCGACCGCCTGCGACCACCGCGCCGATATCTACAGCCTCGGCGCCCTCATCCACGCCGCCTTCGCAGGCAGCAGCCCCTTCGCCGGCGGCAATGCCCACGCCATCGTCCGCGCGCAGTCCGAGGGCAACATCACCCTCAGCAACCTGCTGCCCGCCGCCCTCCATCCCCTCGTCCGCCAGTGCCTCGAGCGCGACCGCGCCGCACGACCGCGCACAGCCTCGCTCGTCGCCGACGAGCTCCGCCGCATCCTCGCCACCACCGGTATCGTCCGCATCCCGCGCGAGAGCGGAGACCCGCTCGCTGCGGTCTCTCTCCGCTCCGACACCGCTACGGACCGCAAAGACCTCATCAACCTCCGCATCGGCTTCATCGAAGACATCGAGCATGCCCAGCGCGGCGCCGGTGTCCGCGGCGAACTCATCGGCAGCGCGGAGGAGGGGAGCCAGCGCTTCTTCGCCTACGAGGCCGAGTTCAGCCGCATGCCCGGCGACATCTACGACCAGCTCCGGCGCCTATCGCCCGGCACCGAGGTCTCCATCCTGGGCGCCGTCACCCGCCACAACCAGAAGGGCGACACCTTCTACTCCGTCGACACCCGATCGGTCCTCGTCGTCGAGCCCTACTTCCCCCTCACCGTCACCAACATCATCAAGGTTGAGGGGGTGCGCGCAGGCGCCTGCCCCAGCCGCCACTTTGTCGACCTCCGCCAGCAGGAAGACATCGGCAAGCCCATCGTCGTCGGAAACCTCGTTCACCAGCTCCTGAGCGACCTCTTCGAGCGCAACATCGACCCGGGCAACAGCCGCGCGCTCCATCAACGCATGGAGATCGTTATCGCCTCGCAGCGTCTCGAACTCGTCGCCGCCGGCATCTCCGACGCCCGGCTCCCCGACCTCCGCAACGAGATCCTCGGCCACCTGGCCGCGCTCGCCGAGTGGGCCTCGCCGCAGCACACGCTCCGCTCCGGAAACCTCACCGAGGCCCGCCGCTTCTCGCCCCGCTACGGCCTCGACGGCAAGTTCGACATCATGCTCGAGGGCGAAAAGCACCTCCGCATCCTCGAACTCAAGACCGGCAAGCACGCCATGCCCGACCATGAGCGCCAGCTCCGCGCCTACATGCTCATCTGGAAAGCCTACGCCGAGGCGCGCGACAAAGAGGTCGAAGGGCGGCTGCTCTACTCCGGCTCCAAGAAGGAGCTCGGCATCACCCGCGTCACCGACGACGATGTCCGCCAGCTCGCCTCTTCGCGCAACGAGATCGTCCTGCTCCGCAAGCGGCTCGCAGAGGTCGGCACCGAGGCCGAGATGCCCCGCTACGACCAGCACCCTGCCCTCTGCCGCGACGATGTCTGCCGCTACCGCGCCACCACCTGCAAAGACCAGCAGGCCGCGCTGCCGCCCGCGTCGCGCATCACCGGCGCCGTCACGCTCCTCGCTGCCCGCTACTACAGCCACTTCGTCAAACTGCTCGAGCGCGAGCACTGGGCCATCTCCAAGCGGCGCGGCGACATCTTCCGCGAACACTGGGCAGACCAGGAGCCCGGCGACGTCCGCGCACTCCGCGATGTCCCCCTCAAGAGCGTCAACGAGAAGACTGGCGAACTCACCTTCGACCTCGCCGACGAGGGACTCTTCAACCCCGAAGACACCCTCCTCCTACACCAGCGCGACTTCGCCTCCGAACCCATGGTTCTGGGCCGTGTGCGCAGCTCCGAGGGCGCCTCGCTCGTCGTCTCCGTCGACTCCGTCCGCCCCTTCCTGCAGTCGGGCCACAAGGCCTGGAGCATCAGCCGCGACGAGCGGCCGCCGAGCGATAAAATCACCCACGGCTCGCTCTTCGCCTTCGTCGCCGCAAACGACCCGGCGCGGCGCGACGCGATCCTCTCGCCGGGCAAGCCCAAGCCCCTCATCGGCGCCGATGCGCTCAGCGCCGAGCTGCAGAGCCTCCTCAACAAGGAGCAGGCCATCGCCGTTGCCAACGCCCTCCGCGAAGACCTCCCCGTCTTCCGCATTGAGGGGCCGCCCGGCACGGGCAAGTCGCAGGTCGTCGCCACCGCGATCGCCGCCCTCGTCGCCTCCGGCAAGCGGGTGCTCCTCACCGCCAACACCCACACCGCCGTCGACAACATCCTCCCCCGGCTCGTCCGGCTCGGGGTACCCGGCCTGCTCCGCGTTGGCAGCCGCACGGCACCCAGCGCAGAACTCGCCCAGGCCCTCCACGACAAGGGGCTCCCGGACGATGCGCTCACCCTCGAACTCCTCGCCGACGACGCCTCCGGCCTCGACGACCTCCGCGCCAAAATCCTCGCCAGCCGCGTCATCGCCTGCACCACCCATGCCTGCGCGAAGCATCCCGTCTTCTCCGTACTCCGCGCGCAAGACGGCCCGCCGCAACAGCGCGGCGCAGCACGGTTGCCCATCTTCGACGTCGCGATCATCGACGAGGCCTCACAGCTCATCGAGCCCCTCTCACTCGCCGCGGTCAACCTGGCG
>CAIQPA010000300.1 GCA_903873545.1 uncultured delta proteobacterium | reverse complement strand
CGGATGGCCTGGCCGAGCTGACCAATCGACTGCACGCCCGAGGCGCAGAACCGGTTGATGGTGAGCGCCGCAACGGAGTCGGGAAGACCCGCAAGCATCGCGGCCGGACGGGCCACATTCATGCCCTGCTCCGCCTCCGGCATCGCGCAACCGAGGACAACGTCCTCAATCTCGGCGCCCTCGAGGTTGGGCACCGCAGCGACCGCAGCGCGGATGGCCCAAGCGGCCATGGTGTCGGGGCGGGTGTCCTTCAGTTCGCCACGCTTGGCGCGGGTGAAGGGGGTTCGAAGGGCACTGGCAATCACTACGCGCTGGCTCATCGTCTTGTCTCCATTCCGGTCGCCGCTGGGGCGCCCGGTGCATCACTTGGTTTCAGAAAGGTGGGAACGCCCGGCAGGGCGAACGGCTAGTTACGGAGCGGCTTGTTGGTCGCGAGCATGGCCTGCACGCGGGCCAGCGACTTCTCTTCGCCGCAGAGGCTGAGGAAGGCCTCGGCCTCGAGCTCAAGCAGCCGCTCCTCGCTCACGAGCGAGGTTGCCGAGGTGTCGCCACCGGTCAGCACGTAGGCCAGCTTGTTGGCGATGAGGCGGTCGTGGGCCGAGATCTGGCCGTTGACCTCCATGTCGTAGAGCAGCATGTCGATGGTCGCGCGGCCGTTCGCGCCCGGGAGCAGGAACGAGGTGGGGCGGGGCGGACGGAAGCCCGACTCCGCCATGCCGATTGCCCGCGCCTTCGCGTCGCCGATCTGCAGGTCGCGGTTCATCGAGACACCGTCGGCGGCCGTCAGGAAGCCGAAGTCGCGCGCCTCTTCCGCACTCGTCGCAACCTTGGCGGTGGCGATCGTGAGGAAGACCTTCTTGAGGTAGGGCATGGCGTCAAAGTCGGGGTCCGTCGCGACGGGGCCATAGACATTGCGGAGCAGCTGCAGGTTGCCGCCGCCGCCGGGGATGAGGCCAACGCCAACTTCGACGAGGCCCATGTAGAGCTCGCTGTTCGCCTGAATCGCGTTGCCCGCCATGCTCACCTCGGCGCCACCGCCGAGCGTCAGGCCGGTGGGGGCCGTGACAACAGGAATCGGCGAGTAGCGGAGCCGCTGGTTCACCCGCTGGAAGCTGGTCACCAGCTCACGGATGCCCTCCCACTGCTGGTTCTGCGCCGCCATGAAGAGGGCGAAGATGTTGGCACCAATCGAGAAGCGCTCCGAGTCGTTCGCGATGACCAGACCGCGGAAGTCGCGCTCGGCAATCGAGAGGCCCTCGTCGAGCATGCGGACGATGTCGTCGTCGATGGAGTTCTGCTTGGTGTGGAACTCGACGCAGGCGATGCCATCGCCCATGTCCCAGAGCGAGGCGCCGAAGTTCTCCTTCACCTTCTTCGTCGTGCGACGGAGGTGGGCGATGGTGAGGGCGCGGGGGTTGGTGGAGACCGCCTTCGCCGCGCCCGTCGGGATGTCCCAGTAGGTCAGCGTTGCGCCGTCGTAGGCGTAGAACGAGGTGCGGCCGGCAGCCAGCATCGCGTCGACCCAGGGCGCAACCGTAAGCCCCTGCTCCTTCATCGCCGCGACGGTATCAGCTACGCCGAGCGCATCCCAGGTCTCGAAGGGGCCGAGCTCCCAGCCGAAGCCCCAGCGCATGCCGCGGTCGATGTTGACCACGTCGTCCGCGATCTCGGGGATGCGGAGCGCCGAGTAGGCCAGCACCGCGAGCGTGGCCCGCTTGGCGAACTTGGCGGCCTTGTCGTCCATGCCGAGCAGCGCCTTGATGCGGGGGCCGGTCTCTTCGATGGGCTTCACAGCGCCAAGCGAGTCGAAGCGGACCTTCTTCTGCTCCCGGTACTCGCCTGTGGCGAGGTCGTAGGCGAGGATGGCCGACTTACCGTCGGCGCCGCGGGTCTTCTTGTAGAAGCCCTGGCCGGTCTTGTCGCCGAGCTGGCCCGAGGCGACCATCTTCTTCGCAAACTCCGGGATCTCGAAGATGCCGCGCTCGGGGTCGTCGAGCAGCGT
>CAIQPA010000299.1 GCA_903873545.1 uncultured delta proteobacterium | reverse complement strand
TCCGCCGCGCCATCCGTGAGATCCTCGAGCGCGACAAGGTCCCCTACCCCGACCAGCTCTTCGCCACCGATCCCTTCGTCTCCACCAGCCGGCTCGAGCTCGACTACGACGGCACCCAGCTCCTCAAACAGGAGGACGGCACCTACCTGCTCAAGGGCTACTCCGACCGCCACCGCGCCGGCTTCGAGCTCACCTTCACGCCCCAGATGGCCGCTGTCCGCCACGGCGACGATGGCGTCGTCAAAGGCGTGAGCGGCGAAGACATGTTCTACTACTTCATCCCCCGTTGCGCGGTCACCGGCAGCCTCACGCTCGACGGCACAGCCTCGCCTGTGAAGCAGGGGCTGGGCTGGTACGACCACGAGTTCGGCGGCCACCGCGACGAGGCGGAGAGCCACGCTGCCACCAAGAACCGCGACGTCGCCTGGCTCTGGTGCGCGCTGCAGTGCGACGACGGCACCAGCCTCTCTGCCTACAGCATGGTCGACCTCAAGAACGACCGCGCCTCGCTCGGAAAGCGGCTCCTCGTCGTCACCGAAACCGGCCGCGAAGAGGCCCTCGATCTCGGCTTCACCGAGCACGGCATCTGGACCAGCACCCGGACCTTCAACAAGTACCCGAGCGCCTTCTCCATCTCGTCGGAGCAGGCGAACCTGCAGGTCGAAGTCACCGCCGACTTCGCAGACCAGGAGTTCGTCACCCTCATCTCCAAGCCGGCCTTCTGGGAGGGCTCGGTCTCCTTCGAAGGGACGCTGAACGGCAGGGCCATCCGCGGCCGCGGCTACGTGGAGCGGAGCGGCTTTGTGACCGTCGAGACCCTCGACGACTTCTTCGGCGCCGTGGGCGAAGAGGTGCGCAAATCGGTCGAGGCCATCGTCCCCATCAAGCCCGACTACGAGCCGCTCCGCGACCTAATCGCCAGCAAAAAACACGATGACTACATGCGCGGCATTGAGCTCAGCCAGCTCACCCGCACCCTCTGCGAACCGGTCCGCCTCATCACCGATCGCGGCGGCAAAAGCTGGCGCTCCTACGCCGCCCTCGCCTGCTGCGATGTGGTCGGCGGCGACTCACGCAACTTCGTGAAGTGGTTGGCGATGCCGGAGCTCATGCATGTGGGCTCGCTCATGGTCGACGATGTGCAGGACAAGTCGGTCATCCGCCGCGGCGGCCCCACCTCGCACCTGCTCTACGGCGAGTCGCTGGCCATCAACTCGGGCACGGCCTGCTACTTCATGGGCCAGAAACTTCTCATCGGACCCAAGCTCTCCGACCGCGAGAAGCTGGCCATCTACGACCACTACTTCCAGGCGCTCCGCGCAGGCCACGCCGGCCAGGCGCTCGACATCGATGGCGTCGACTTCATGATGGCCGAGGTCGTCGCGACGGGCGACGGCGTGCTACTCGAGGAGCGCATCCTCGCCATCCACCGGCTCAAGACCGCCATCCCGGCCGCATCGCTCGCTCGCATGGGCGCCGTCGGCGGCGGCGCTACCGAGGCCCAGATCGAAGGGCTCGGCAGCTTCTTCGAGAGCGTCGGCCTGGCCTTCCAGATCATCGACGATGTGCTCAACCTCCGCGGCTTCAAGGGCGACCTCAAGTCACGCGGCGAAGACATCATGCATGGCAAGGTGACGCTGCCCGTCGCTAAGGCGATGGCGAAGCTCGAACTGGCCGATCGCACCTGGCTCTGGGAGACCATCGCCTCCAAGCCGCAAGACCTGGAGACGGTCCACGCGGTCATCGCCAAGATCGAATCGGTTGGCGGCATCGACGCCTGCTCCGAGCAGGCCACCGCCCTCGTCGAAGAGGCCTGGACGCTGCTCGATCCGCTGGTCGAAGACTCGCTGCCCAAGATGATGCTCCGCGCCTTCGGCTGGTATGTGCTCGACCGCCACTACTGAGGGCGGCGCACACTGCTGAGGATGGCGGCGAGCTTCGCGGAGGCGGTCGCGCTGTCGTAGCCCGCCTCGGTGCGATCCACCGCAAACCCGATGCCGAGCGCAAAGGCCTCGGCCATGGCGTCGGCGATGCCGGTGATGTCGTCGAGGCTCCGCAGCTCCGCATAGGGCAGCGACGCGAGCATCTCACCTAGCTCCGGATTGTCTGCCACCACCAGCATCGGACGAGGCGACACGAGGTAGTCGTAGACCTTCGCCGGCACCCGCTGCACCGTCCGGTTGTTGAGCGCCACGAGCAGGTCCGCGGTCTCCATGAAGCTGCCCACCTGGCGATAGGGCACGAAGGCCCCTTCGGTCAGCATCGCCGCCACACCGAGCTTCTCGGCATAGGCCCGCGCCTCTGCAGGAACGCGGCCTGTGACCACCAGATGGAACTTCGTCTCATCGATGCCGCGCGCCTTGAGCAGCGCCAGTGCCTCGAGCAGCTCATCGCCCTCCACATAGCGCCGGAAGTTGCCCAGGAAGAGCGCCGTGTAGCGTGGATCACGCTCGAACGAGCCATTCGCTATCAGCGCCGCGTCGCCATGGTTGCGGATGACGTGGAACTTCGCGGCTGGCTGATCGGCGTAGTGGGCGAGGTAGTCGCGGCGGGTGGTCTCGGTGTTGAGGATGACAGCGCGGGCCTGCGCCACGCAGCTTCGCTCCATGGCATCCACCATCCGCCGCTGCAGCCACGGGCGTTCACCGCGCCTCAGCTCACAGACGCTCCAGGGATCGCGCAGGTCGAGCACGAGCGGGATGCCGCTATCGCGCGAGAGCTGCGCCCCGACCAGCAGCGCTGCGTGCGGATCGGCGTTGACGACAAT
>CAIQPA010000298.1 GCA_903873545.1 uncultured delta proteobacterium | reverse complement strand
GGTGCAGCCGTTGCGCTCGAAGAGAGCCTCGATGTCGCAGGGAGCGATCGTATCGGGGGCTGTTGCGGTGTCGGCGCTGCCGTCCGCGTCGACCGTTGTCGAGGTATCGGTCGAGGGCAGGCCACCCGTATCGAAGTTGTAGTCAGCGTCGCCGCCGCCCTCCGATGAGCCCGAGCAGCCGATCGCGAGCAGCGCGAAGAGCAGCGGAAGACAGAGGATGTGGAGAGACTTCCGCATGGATTTTGCCTACCTGCGAGCGGTTGCCGGAGCAAGCGTGACGCCTTCCTTTGCGAGGATTGTCACGGGCCGCAGAGACCCGTGTCGCAGGCCAGGCAGGCGGCGCCGTCGTAGAGCGACGAGGTGCAGCTGTCGGGCGAGCTGCAGGCCGCGAGGGCGCTGAAGACGAGGTCGTCGAGGTAGAACATGCGGTCGTCGTTCGGGTAGTTTCCGGACGAAGTGAGCGTTGAGTACTGCCAGACAAACTCATGGGGGCCGGCGGTGACGGGCACCGAAGTGGTCTCCCAGAGCGTGGAGGCGCCGGTCCACGTTGCGATCGCTGTCGAGGGCGTGAGCACGGCGCCCGGATCCACGTAGAAGTAGGTGGCATCGTTCGTGGCCGTGCCGGTCGTCATGCGCCGGAGGTAGGCGAAGGAGAGCGTGCCGTCTGCCGGCAGGTCGATGCTGAGCCGCAGGATTCCCTGACGCCCGTTGCCCACGCGGCCAACCCGGGCCGCAGTGCTGCCGGGTGTGCGGGGCCGGTCGGTGGTGGTGGTCCAGAGCACCTGACCGGTGGTGGTGAAGAGCGAGAAAGCGTCGGGACGTTCGAAGTCGATCTGGCCAGGGTTGGTGAGGCCGCCGCACTCGCCGCCCGCGCAGAACTGGTTGCTGGAGGTTCCGCAGCTGGCGCAGTCGGGGCGGCCCGTCGAGACGCAGAGGCCGCTGTTGCAGGTGGCGTCGAGGCAGTCAGCGGTGTCGCCGTCGCAGGAGAGGCCGTCGGGGAGCGGCTGGGAGAGGCAGCTGCCGGCGGCGCAGGTGGCGCCCATGCAGTCTGCAGCCTCGCTGTCGCAGCTGGCGCCGGCGGCGCGGAGCGGGCAGAGCTGGCAGTTGGCGCCGTCGTAGCCCTGGGCGCCGCAGACGTCGCCGCCGCAGGCGGTGGCGTCGCCGGCCGCGATCACATCAATCCAGGCGGCGTTGTCGCCCACCGCGGCTGCGGCGCTGCGCGTGAAGCGCCACTCGAGGTTGTGGCTGCCCGCAGCGAGCGGGTAGTTGGCGCTGGTCCAGGCCCGCTCGCCGCCCGCGCTGAGCTTCTCGACGCCGTCGACGAAGAACTTGAGCAGGTCTCCAGCGCCCGCAGAAACGCGGTAGTCGAAGGTCACAGCGCCGGGCGAGGCGAGCGTTACGCCGGCGCGGAAGGAGCTGGTCGCGCCCGCCGCGATGGTGCCGCTGCGGTAGGCCATGCCACCCTGCGAGGGCGACGAGGCGTCGCGGCTCCACGTGGCTGTTGAGCCAGGCGTGATGGCGGTCGTCACGCTGTCTTCAAAGTCCTCGAAGAGGCCCTCGGAGCCCACGCCGCCGCAGCGGCCGCCAACGCAGACGTCGGTGCCGCCCGCGCAGAGCGTGCAGTCGGGCGCTGGTGCGTCGCAGGCCACGCAGCTACCGCCGGAGAGCACGGAGATGCCGCAGGCGTCGGCACCGCAGGCGTTGGCGCTTCCGATGACGATGTCGTCGATCCAGACGGTGTCGCTGCCGCCCGCGCTGGCCGCATCCTTGGCATAGCTCCAAGTGAGCGTGTGGACACCGGCCGTGAGGGCTCCTTCGAAGCGGGTCCAGACGCCGAGGCCCGACCAGCGGCCCTGCTGGACGCCGTCGACCGAGAAGGTGAGGTAGTCGGCGTTGAGCTCGCTGCTGGTGAGCAGCCAGAAGGAGTAGGACTGGCCGGGGCCGGCCGTCACCGAGAGCGAAGCAGAATGGGTGGTGCTGACGGCCGTGATAGGCGATCGCAGCGAGGCGCCGCCCGACTGGCGGTTGGTCGTGTCGACGAACCAGGTGTTGCCAGACATGGTGAAGGGGGTCGTCGCGGTGGAGCCCTCGAAGCCGTAGCTCTGGGCGCCCGAGATGCTCTGGCAGGTACCGCCGCCGCAGAGGCCGTCGCCCGCAGCGCCGCAGATGGAGCAGTCGGCGACAGGCTGCGCTTGGCAGCGGCCCGCGACGCAGGAGGCTGCCTGGCAGTCGCTGAAGTCGGTGTCGCAGTTGGTGCCGTCGTCGAGCGGGACGGCGGAGCAGACGCCGTCGATGCAGGCGCCGGCGTTGCAGGCGTCGTCGAGGCCGGGGCAGGCGGTGCCGTTGTCGACAGGGAAGCCGGTGCAGCTGCCGTCAACACAAGCGCCCACATTGCAGGGGTCGTCGGCGCCGACGCAGTCGGTGCCGTTGGAGACGGCCTGCGGCGCGCACCGGCCGGCGGCGCAGACGCCGAGGTTGCAGTCGGTGGGGTCGTTCTCGCAGGCGAGCCCCTCGAAGGAGAGGTCGCAGGAGACGCAGGCTGTGCCGTCAAAGACCGAGTCGCCGCAGGCATTTCCCGCGCACCGGTTGCCCGCGTCGGCGATGGTGATGTCGTCTATCCAGACCGCGTCGGAGCCCGTGATGCCCGAGCCATCCTTGCGGTAGGCGAACTCGATGGTGGTGGGGCCGGCGGGAAGCGGACGGGTAACCTGGGTCCAGGCGGTGTCGCCGCTCCAGGTGGTGGCGTCGTCGGTGCCGTTGATGACGAGGAAGAGCTTATCGAAGCTCGATTCGCTGCTGGTCCTGAGCCAGAAGGTGAGGGTCGAGGCGCTAGCCAGCGTGAGGCTCAGCGTCGCACGAGACCGCTGGCTGTCGGCGATTGTTCCGGACTTCATCGCCGAGGTTCCGCTGTGGGGCGCGACGGTGCTGAGGGCCCAGGGCGTTGCCCCCTGCATGCGGAAAGCGGTGAGGTCTGCGGCGTTCTCGAAGCCGTAGGCCAGGTCGCTGCTGACGCCGCCGCAGAGGCCGCCGGCACAGAACTCGGCACCACCGGCGCAGGTGGTGCAGTCGGAGAGCGGCGTGATGGCGCAGGTGCCGTCGGAGCAGCTGCCCACGGAGCACTCCGATCCCGACGCACAGTTGGTGCCGTTGGCGACGGGGTTGGCCACGCAGGCGCCGCCGGAGCAGCTGTTGCTGCTGCAGTCGCCGGCGTCGGTATCGCAGCTCACGCCCTCGAAGGAGCTGTCGCAGAAGAGGCAGGTGGTGCCGTTGAAGATGCTGTCGCCGCAGGGGCCTCCTTCGCAGGAACGCGAGGCGCCCGAGGTGATGGAGAGGTCGTCAATCCAGACCGCGTCGGAGCCCGATACACCGGAGCCATCCTTGCTGTATTCGAACTCGATCGTGACGGTGCCGACGGGAAGCGTGCGCACCACCTCGGTCCAGGCCGTCTCACCGCTCCAGGTCGTCGCGTCGACCGTTCCATTCACGTAGAGCCGGAGCTTGTCGAAGCCCGACTCGCTGCTCGTCTTGAGCCAGAAGCGGAGCTCGGTGCCTGCGCTGGTGACGGTGGTGGTGAAGCGGGTGCGCGAGGTCGCGCTGGTGGCCGTTACGCCCGACCGGAAGGCCGCGGGCGCATCATGACCCTGCGCCGAATCTGCGCTCCAGGCCGAACCCGTGACGGTGGTGAAGGCCGCCGCGTCGGCCGCATCGGAGAAGTCTACCACCGTGGCACCCGAGCCACCGCAGACGCCGCCGCCGCAGAAGTCGGTGCCGCCCGCGCAAGGGGTGCAGTCGGGGACCAAGGTGGAGCCGTCGCAGACACCGGCGCGGCAGCTGCCCACAGCGCACTCCGAACCGGCGTTGCAGCTGGTGCCGTTGGCGACGGGCTCGGGGATGCAGGCGCCCGCGGTGCAGCTTCCCGCGGTGCAGTCACCCTCCACGGTATCGCAGGATGCGCCATCGGGCTGCGGCTCACAGACCACGCAGGAGGTGCCGTTGAAGACACTCTCGCCGCAGCCGTTGTCGACGCAGCTCGAACCGGCGGTCGTGCCAAGGTCGAGGTCATCGATCCAGACCGTATCGCTCCCAGCATCGAGACTGGTGTCTTTGGTGTAACTAAACACAAGGGTGTTCCGGCCGACCGGCAGCGGGCGGGTTACCTCCGTCCAGTCGACGATGCCCTGCCAGGTTGTGGCGTCTGCGGCGCCGTTGATGGAGAGACGGAGCTTGTCGCAGCAGCTCTCGGTGCTGGTCTTCACCCAGAAGCTGAGCGTGCTGGCCGAAGCCGTGTCGACGGTGATTGTGAGCGTGCTTGTCCCACTGTCGGCGATGTCGCCGGCGCGGAGCGAACCGACGGCCGTGCGTCCCTCGGCACCATCCCAGAGCCAGGGCGCGGAGCCGCCGGTGGTGAACTCTGCCAGCTCGATTGCGTCGTCGAAGGCGTAGGCCTTGCCGGGCGGCAGGCCGCCGCACGCGCCGCCGGCGCAGAAGCTACCGCCTTCGCAGGGCGTGCAGTCGGGGAGCGGCGTCGCGTCGCAGGCGCCCGTCATGGGGTTACAGATGCCGGTCGAGCAGCCGCCCGCCGTGTCGGCACAGACCGTCGCGGTACCCGTGCAGGCGCCTGCCTGGCAGCTGTCGCCGCTCGTGCAGAGGCTGGCGTCGTCGCAGAAGGTGCCATCGAGGCGCGGGTAGAGGTCGCAGATGCCGGTAGAAGGGTTGCAGACCGCGGCCTGGCAGGGGCCTTCGAGCGCCGTGCAGCTCACACTGCGGCAGAGGTCGACCACGCAGACCGAGGGCGAGCCGGAGCAGGCAAAGCCGGCCTCCAGATTGCAGCGCACCGTGCAGCCATCGCCGCTGGTGGTGTTGCCATCGTCGCAGACCTCACCGGCCTCCATCACGCTGTTGCCGCAGACCGGCGCAAGTTCGGTCGCCGTGCAGATGCTCGGCTCGCCAACGCAGCCAAAGTTGGGCTCCACAAAGCAGGCCGAGTTGCAGCCGTCGCTGTTGTCGTTGTTGCCGTCGTCGCACCGCTCGCCGGGGCGGACCAGGCCGTCGCCACAGCGGGGCGGGCCGGGGTCGGTGGTGTCGGCGGTCGTGTCGGTCGCATCGCCAGAGCCGCTCGAATCCTCGATGACATCGGCGTCGCCCGAGCCGCCCGTGTCGGTCACCGTCGTGTCACCCGAGCCGCCCGTGTCTTCAATCGTGCCTGTGTCGCCCGAGCCGCCCGTGTCTTCGATCGTGCCCGTGTCTTCCGCAGCAGCCGTGCAGACGCTCGGCTCGCCAACGCAGGCGTAGCCAGCCTCAATCTCACAGGACGAGGAGCAGCCATCACGGCCGCGGCTGTTGTTGTCATCGCAGGCTTCGCCCTCATCGATGGCTCCATCGCCGCACTCCGGTGCTGACGCAGCGCGGAGCGTCTCTTCGCCGCAGGCTGCGAGGAGCCAGGCGGTCAGTGCAAGCAGGAGCAAGCCGCTGGGGCGGAGCGCGGCAGCAGAGGCGGAGGTCGGGCGATGGTTCATCGGAGGTCCGGCAGCGGAGGTGCATGGGGGCTCCGGCAGCGCAGAACGATGCCGAACAGACCCTCTTCTACACTACCAGATTGGGCCCGCGCTGCCAGAATCGAACGCTACGACGGCCCGCGTGGCTCCAGCACAGCGAGCAGCTGGCCGCCCTCCACCTGCTGCCCTTCGACCGCAGAGAGGACCACCACGCGGCCCGCCTCCGGCGCCGAGATGGTCTGCTCCATCTTCATCGCCTCCATGACCAGCAGCGCCTGTCCGCGCACCACCGTGTCGCCCACCGCGACCGCAACCTTCACCACCTTGCCCGGCATGGGCGCAACGCAGCCGCCCTCCACCTTGCGCGAGGCAGGGTCGATGAAGCGGGGAACCTCGCGCAGCATCACCTCTTCGCGGCCGAGATGGACAAACACCTGCTCGCCCCGCTGCACGATGCGCAGCGAACGACGCCAGCCCTCGGCCGACTCCACCACCAGCCGTGCGCCGTCGCGCGAGACCAGCCGCCAGCTCCCGGAGATGTCGCCCACCGTCCAGGCGAACCGCCCATCGCGCTCGATGGTGTAGACCAGCGTGAGCTCCTGCTCGCCCACCGTGTAGGCCTGCCGGTGCCCCGTACCGCGCAGCAGCCGGAAGCCCGCCTGCAGCCCCGGAACAGGCATGTCAGCAGCCCGCTCCAGCGTCCCCGCAAAGCCCGCCGCAGCCACGGCTCGCGCGAGCGTCTCGGCAGCACCGCCCTGCCCGAGCAGCTCCGCCTCGTGCTGCGCGATGAAGTGGGTGTGGATGGCCCCTTCGCGGTAGGCAGGATGCTCGAGCACCCGCAGCAGGAAGGCGCGGTTGTTGGCCGTCCCCATCGCCGACATCTGCTCGAGCGAACGGACCATGCGGCGGCGGGCCTCCTCGCGGTCGCGGCCCCAGGTGATGACCTTGGCAATCATCGGGTCGTAGTCGTTCGGGATCTGTGAGCCGCCCTCCACGCCGGTATCGACGCGGAGCCCTTCGACCTCGGGCAGGAACCAG
>CAIQPA010000297.1 GCA_903873545.1 uncultured delta proteobacterium | reverse complement strand
GCGCTCAAGGTCTCGACGCTGAGCCAGCTATCGGGTGCCAAGGAGTGACGGAAGCGGAGCGCGCCAAGGCGGCGGAGACGGCGAGCGCGCCGGTGCCCCGCGAGACACCTACGACGAGCAGGCGGAGAGCGGGCATGAGGTGTTCGAGGAAGGCGGTGGGAAGGCTGGCCCAGCGCAAACCGGACCGTCCGCAATCGCGGGTATCGAAGTGGGGCGTGGGCATCGAGCGGTTCGGCTGATGGGATGGTGGGCCGAGCGCTTGCGCCCTACCCGCTCGTTGCAGTGAGGTCCTGCTCCGCTTGCAGTCTCTGCAAGAAGGGAGGCCAGCGTCCGTGCGCGCATTTGGGTCAGTCGCTGCCGCAGTCACTGGCCAAGAGCCATCGACCTTCCGCCGCCCATTCCACGGCTAAGTCGACGAAGGCCCTGACCTTCGGATCGACGAACTTGCGCTCCAGCCAGGCCACGGAAAGTGAGACGTCTCGTCCGACGACACCCTCCAGCACGGCCACGAGTTGCCCGCTGTTGAGCTCTGGTGCGACCACCGCCCGCGGAAGCAGCGCGATGCCGAGCCCATCGGCCGCAGCGCCACGCAGGGCCATGAGGTCGTTCGTGACGAAGGGGCCGTCGACCGCGACCGTCCCTCCGTTCACCAGCGGCCACGACTTGGAAGGCCGGCTCGCCTCGTCGAACGTTCGCAGGCACAGGTGGCGAGAAAGGTCGGTGACATCTGCAGGATGTCCGCGGTCTTGCAGGTAGCTAGGCGCTGCCATCGCGAGCATGTCGGAGCGAAACAGCCGACGCACAATCAGGCTGGGATCGCGCACGACACCGGCGCGAATCGCGATGTCGATCTGTTCCGCGGCGAGGTCGAAATGCTCCGTTGAAGTGCGAAACTCCACCTGCACGTCCGGATTGTCGCGAATGAACGCGCTGATGAGCATCCCCAGCATCGGGCTCACGAGCGGTGGGGCCGTAACGCGCAATAGGCCGCGCGGCACGTCGTCGATGCGCCGAACCGCCGTCACGGTAGCGCGCGCACCGTCAAGGAGCGCTCGAGCGCGTGGATACAGGGCTTCACCCGCTTGCGTCGGGGTCAGGCTTCGGGTTCCGCGGTGCAGCAACCGCACGCCGAGCCGCTCTTCGAGCCGGGCGAGCTGCCTCGAGAGGGTTGCGCGCGGCACACCCATTTCACGCGCTGCCTCGCTGATGCTTCGGCTGTCCACGATTGCCACAAAGGCGTCAAAGTCTTCTGCGTCGTTCACTGCAGACCTGTGATGAAAGTGAGCACCATCTGCGCATTATGGCTCCTTGTGCTCATATCCGTCACAGCTCTATTCTTCAATGCATGCCGAGCCACAAGGTGCTTTGCAATCGTGAGAGCCATCCCCCATCCGTTCTAGGAGAACGCACATGACGCAAACGCCGCTGTCCACATCGAACTCGTCGCCCTCAAGGGGCCTGAACATAACGCTCTGGGTGCTTCAGGTTCTGCTTGCGGCAATCTTCCTGATGGCGGGCGGCTTTAAGCTCGTCACGCCCGCCGCCGAGCTGGCCGCCCAGGGCATGACGATGCCAATCTCCCTCCTTCGCGTTGCTGGCGCCTCAGAGCTGCTCGGCGCCTTCGGGCTGGTCCTACCGTCGCTCCTCCGAATCCAGCCTAAGCTCACGCCCATCGCGGCATCTCTGCTGGGTCTGCTTGTCACCATCGCTGCCGTGATGCATCTGGCAAAGGGTGAGGTTGGGGCCATCGCGCCGCCGCTGGTATTCGGGGGGCTGTGCGCATTTATCGCATGGGGCCGCTTCAAGGCCGCACCCATCGCCCCGAAGGGAATTTCCAATCAGGGTTAGCTGCGCGACCAACGCTCACCGCGGCAGGAGCCCGTGCAGCAGCAGGTCTGCGATGCCGTGGGCGAGCCGCTCGCGCGCTGCCTCATCATCCATGTTGACCCCGATGAGGGTCGCCATCGCGGGCTTCGCAGAGGAGAGGGT
>CAIQPA010000296.1 GCA_903873545.1 uncultured delta proteobacterium | reverse complement strand
TCGGAGACGCGGTAGTCCTCGTTCTCGATGGCTGCGAAGTTGGCTTCGAAGGCCCGCTGCACCGCCGCCTTGCCGCGATGCACCGCGCCGGTCGAGAAGGTGACGCAGGCCTCGTCGTGTATGAGCGGTGCGACCCGCTCCCAGCGTTGGCTGCGGAGCGCGGCCTCGTAGGCGGCGGGGAAGGCGTCGGGCATGGAGGCTGCTCGGATGGTGGGAGAAGAGGGGCCTTCTAGCCCCGCCGGATGCGACGGGGAAGCGGTGTCGGGACAGGGCGCAGACAAAGGACCTGCGCGGGTGCGGGAATCTCCGGGCCGGCCGGTTCCTTGACACTCGTTGACCCCCTCGATAGCCGCGCGGGGCGGTTATGCCGCGTTGCGTTGCGTCCTGAACCCCCGAAGAGAAGATGGCTGGAACCTTTCGCACCCGTCTGATGGCCCTCGTCGCGCTGCTCGTCTGTCTGCCGCTTGCGCAGGTCGAGGCGCAGCTCAACGCCACAGGCGTGGTTTACGCGCTGACGCCCCAGAACTTTGGCAGCTCGCAGCAGTTCGTGCTTGTCCCCATGCCCACCGACGCCGTTCGGACCGATGTGCCCATTCAGTCGGCGGTGCCGGCGGCCTTCGGGGTGCTCCGCGACGCCAAGGGGGTAACCTATGGCAACAGCAGCCTGCGCATGACCGACGCCGACCTGCGCCAGAAGCAGGTTGCCGTGATGATCGACCCCGCGGTGGCCGAGTATGCGGGCGTGATTCAGGCGGAGACGGTCTACACCTTCACGCAGCTGGGGCTGGAGAAGGTGGTCTTTCCGGGCCATCACGACAAGGGGCTTACGCGGGCCGATGTGGCCTATGCCGCCTACCGTCAGCAGGTGCCCTTCTGGCAGGCGCTCCCGCCCGCGAAGATCTTCCAGAGCGACATCGTGATGGCCGACCGGTCGCTGGTGGATTCGACCAGCTTCTATGCGCGGCTGGCAGATGGTGATGCAAAGCTGAAGGCGGCGGCGCTCGAGCTGCTTGCCAGCCGTCAGACCCCGGAGGTGATGGCCGGCCTTGGAGCCATCCAGTCACTCTCGTTGGCCGGCTTTGAGTCGAAGGCCGCGCCGCTCCTCAAGCACCCCGACCCGGCCGTTCGCGACACCACGCTCCGGGCCCTTGCAACCAGCCGCGTTCCGGCAGGTTGGGACCTCATCGCGAGTGTGCTCGATACCGAGCCCGAGCCGGTGCTGCGGAACATGATTGCCGGCATGCTCAAGGAGAGCCCGCTGCTGCCCTACCGGCTGCTCGAGGTTTTCTTCCGGTCGCGCTCGGGCGACCTCGGCGTGCGGCTCGAAGCGATCGCCGAGCTGGCGAAGAATGGCGATGCACGGGTCGCGCCCGAGCTGGTGGCCTACCTGGCTGCGCCGGAGCCCGAGATTGCGGCTGCGGCGGTCGATGCCCTCCATGTTGCCAAGAACTGGGGCGCGCTGATGGCGGCGATGAACGAGCAGAAACTGCCCGACGAGGTGCGGCTCGCCGCGGCCACCGCGGTGGGTGCCGATGGTCCGACCGCGAACCGGGCGACGGCGATGGAGTTCCGCGCCTTCCTGCTCGTTGGTGCTCCGGCGGTTGGGACGATGGAGGCCATCGAGGGGCTGCAGGGGAACGACCCGCGCGGCGCCCTCGAGCGTTTCCTTGGCCACCCCACCATGGCGGTTCGGACCCGCGCCGCCGAACTGCTTGCCGCGCGAAAGTCGGCGGCATCGCTGCCCGCGCTCGTGGCTGCGGTGAAGCAGAACGCAGAGAATGCATCGGTGCTGACGGCGCTCGATGAGTCGATCTACGCCATCACCCTCTCGCAGGCGATTGGCGGGATCACCGCGCAGGCCAGTGGCAAAGACGACCTGCTCCGACGGGCCGCCTACCGGGCGCTCGGTGCGCTCGCTGCGGCGGGCAAGGCGAACGCAGGAGTCATCGAGCGCCTGAAGGCCGGTCTCACCGACGCCTCACCGGGCATCCGTGGTGCCTCCGCGCGGGCGCTCGCTGCGACCCGGACGCCGGAGGCCTTTGAGGCGATTCTCGCGCTGCAGGATGACCCGAAGCCCGCCGTGGTCGGCGACTTGGCGCTGGCGCTCGGCAGCTTCAGCGACGCGGCGATTGTGGAGAAGGCAAAGGAGATTCTGGTGGGCTTCCTGCAGTCGGGCGAGCCCGAGGTTGCGGCCGGCGCGCTCGACTCGATTGGTCTGCTCGGTTTTTCGAAGCTGCTCCCCGTTGCGCTCGAAAAGGTGTCGCACCCCGACGGTCGTGTGCGGGCTGCGGCGATTCGGGCAGCCTCGCTGCTCGCCGATAACGCCTCGACCCGTTCGGTGCTCAACGCCATCATCGGCCGCCTGCGCGATGAGGAGCTGTCGAACCAGGTGCTTGCGGCAACGCTGCTGGGCAAGTTCAGCAACGACAACGCGGTGCTCGGGCTTTCGCAGGCGGTGAACGAGCCGATCCCCGAGCTCCGCTTCGCGACCATCGCAGCGCTCGGAGCGACCCGCCACCCCGGTGCAGCGAACGTGCTGCTGGCGCTCTTCGACGACAACGATCGCGAGATCCGGCTTGCTGCTGCCACCGCGATGGGCAAGCTGGCGCTGAAGTCGACGCTGCAGGACCTTGATGCTGCGGCAGGAAGGGCGGCAGACCCGGCGACCGCAGAGGCCATCCGCAAGGCCATCGAGACTGTCAAGCAGACGGGCCGATGAGGCAGCGGGCGCTGCTGCTCGCCTGCACGCTTGCGGCCAGCGGCTGCTCCCGTGCCGATGCTCCTGCGCCGTCGAAGGCTGTGGAATCGCCCGCCGCAGTGCAACCCGTGGCGCCGCCTGTGGCTGCAGCGCCGGCGAAGGCCGCTACGCTCGCGGAGCGCTACCCCGAGTGGCCCACAGGCGGAAGCTGTACCGACGATCGGACCTGCGCGGGCGCGCTGCGCTGCGAAGAGGGGCGCTGCGACTTCCCGCAGGCGATGACGGGCCGCGCGACCGGTGACACGGCCTCGCTCACCGTGCTCGGCGCCAAGGGCGGTGCTCGGTTTGAGCTCGAGGTGGCCGATGAACCCTGGGAAGAGATGCGGGGCCTCATGTTCCGTCGCGAGATGGCGAAGGGCTGGGGGATGATCTTTGTCTTTGCCAACGAGGCGCCGCGGAGCTTCTGGATGAAGAACACGGTGATGGCGCTCGACATGATTTTCGTGCGGGCCGACGGGGTGGTCGATTCGGTTGTCGCGAGCGCCGAGCCGTTGACGCTCACGCCGCGGCGTTCGACGGGGCCGGCAACCTATGTGGTGGAGCTGGCATCGGGCGTTGCGGCCCTCTCGGGCATCGAGCCCGGCGTGCGTTTGGCGTTCGACAACCTGCCCGCGGGGAAGGTTGCGGAGTGAGGCGCTGAGAGGCGCGGCGAGCCGTCTCGGGCTGCCGGGCTGGGGCGCGCTGCTTGCTGTCGTCGCGGCCCAGTTTGTGCCGCTGACGCAGCTGCTCGGGTACGAGTTTTCGACACTTTGCGGCGTGCTGACGATCTGGCTCGGGGTGCCTTGGCTCATCGCGCGACGCGAGCAATGGTGGAATGCCGAGCAGGTCTGGCGGTCATGGTTTGCGGCGATGCGGCCGCTCGCGCTGGCGCTGCTGGCGGCCGGTGCGGTGAGCGCGCTGAATGCGCTGCGTGTGCAGAACTGCGACCTGGCGGCGGGCGGCTGGATCTTCCTCTGGCTGGCACTCGGCGCGGTGCCGACGGCGGCTGCGCTGGCGCTGGTGAGCGTGGCAGCCCGCCCTGGCCGGAGCGCCCATGCGGTGGCTCTGACGGTGGTCGCGGCCTCCTACGCAGCGACGCTGCTCTTCCTCGCGACGCAACCGGCCATCACCGCCTACAACAGCTTCTTCGGCTACTTTGCCGGCTCCATCTACGACGAGGCGCTTCAGCCGGTTGCCACGCACGCCTGGTTCCGCGCCTACACGCTCTCAGCGGCGGTCGCGGCGGTCGGCTTTGTGGTGCTGCGGGGCGTGCACCGGACGCAGGACAGGGCGCTCTTCCTGCTTGCGGCGGCGAGCGCGATGACCCTGTTTGCCTATCGGGGCGAGCTCGGCCTCGAGCGGAGCCGCGCCTATGTGGAGCGGGCGCTCGGCGGTCGGATGGAGACAGCCCATTTTGAGATCTTCTTTGATGCCGGCGCATTTGATGAGAGAGCGCGGAAGCTGCTCGCTTCGGACCACGAGGCCCGCTTTGAAGAGATCCGGCGGGTGCTCGGGGTAGAGGCGCCCGCGCAGAAACTGCGGTCGTTCGTCTATGCGAACCGGGAGCAGAAGGGGGCACTGATGGGGGCCCGCAACACGCTCTTTGCCAAGGTCTGGCTGGGCGAGATGCAGATCCTCTGGGGCGGCCTCGGCGACAGCATGCTGGCCCATGAGTTAACCCACCTGATGTTGGCGCAAAGCGCGGGCAACTGGACAGGGCTGCCGACCCGGTTCGGGTTGCCGCTTAACGGCGTGCTTGAGGGTGTTGCGAATGCGGTGGAGTGGTCGGCGGAGGAGCGCGACGACCATGCCTGGTCGGCGGCCATCGTGCGGCTCGGGAAGGGTGTGCCGGTTGCGGAGCTGATGACGCCGACAGGGTTCTGGAGCCGGTCGGGCGACACGGTCTACACGCTGTCCGGGTCGTTCATACGCTGGCTCATCGAGACACGGGGTGCGCCGAGCTTCCTGGCGGTCTACCGGAGCGGTGATCCCGTGGCCGCCTACGGGGCAGATTGGCCCACACTGGAGAGCGGTTGGCGCGCATTCCTGTCGGCCTATCCGCTGCGCGCGGAGGAGCTCGATGCTGCCTCGTTTCGCTTCGACCGGCCGAGCGTGTTTGAGAAGCGGTGCGCCAGAACCATCGCGAGCCGGTTCGAGGAGGCCTCTTCGAAGCTTTCGCAGGGCGCGAATGCCGCGGCCGCCACCTGCCTGAAGCAGATTCTCGCCGACGACCCATCGAACCTGCTCTACAAGATGCGGGTCGCCGGGCTGTTGCGGCGCGCAGGCGAATCGGTTCGTGCAGAGGCGCTCGTCCTCGAAGTTGCCGAGGATGGTCGGGCCACGCGGGCGCAGCGGGGCGATGCCAGGCGCAGTGCCGGCGATCTTGCTTGGGCGCGCGGTGAGACAGCCGCCGCGCGGAGGCTCTTCGAGGAGGCACTGGCGCTCACGCCGGGGAGCGGCGGGCAGCGGGCGCTGGGTGTGCGGCTGCAGGCACTGGCGGAGGCGACGGAGCGGCCTCGCGCGGCAGAGGCAATCCGTCGGTATCTGGGGGCGGAGGGCCCTGCGCTGGCCATCTCTGCCCTGGAGTTGGGCGAGGCGGTGGCGACGGAGCAGAGCCAGGTTGCCCGCTACCTGCTGGCGGTGCGGCTGCTTCAGTTTGAGGCGAGCGCTGCGACCGAGCGGCTCGCCACCGAGGCGCTCGCTGCGGAGCGCGACCCTGCGCGGGCCTCCTTCCTGCTGCGCGTTCAAGGCAGATATCTGGCGCGCAACGGGGCGGCAAAGCTGGCCTGCGAGGTCTGGAAGAAGGTGGCTTCAGCGGCTCCGAAGGGGAGCGAGGGCGCGGTAGAGGCAGCGATGTGGTTGGGGCGATGTGAGGCCGGCACCCTCCCGAACCTTGACGCGCCCCCGAGCGAGTGGGAATAGGGGAGCGGAGGCGCCCGTTCGCCCACCCTATCTGCTTTCGTTGAGAGGACTCCGTGCGCGCGATCTTGGCCCCTGCCGTTGCTCTGTTCCTGTGTGTCGGCTGTGGCGCCGGAGCCATTCAGAGCCCCATCGTCTCGCCCGAGCTGGAGCTGGAGCGTACCGAAGACAACGCCGCCATCGTGCAGGTCATGGAGACCTACGCGAAGGCGATTGAGTCCCGTGACTTCGACTCGGTCTCCAAGTTGCTCTCCAAGGACTACTACGAGAACGCTGGAACGACCGACCGGACGGAGGACGACTACGGTCTGGCCGGCATCAAGAAGCTCTTCACCACGCTGGGCGACCATGTGAAAGAGGTTCGCGTCGAAGTGACCATCCGCGACCTCTCGGTAGAGGGCGACCGTGGCCGTGTGGTCTTCGATTACGCACTCACGATGCTCTACGATGTGGGCGGCGAAGAGCGGTGGCAGACCGCCCGCGATGTGAACCAGGTGGAGCTCCGCCGCGAGGGCGCAAGCTGGCTCATCCTCAGCGGCATCTAGGGTTGTGCGGGGCGGCGCGACGCTGACGGCTGCGCTGCTCTGCCTGGCCCCGTGCGGGGCCTTTGCGAACTCGGCGCAGGAGCGGGTTGCGGAGGCGGTTGCCGCCTACAACTATCGGGCGTTGCAGGCCGCTGCGGCAGATCTCGCGCTTGAGCCTGGGTACGCTGCCGCCGCGGCAGCCGCGACCGATTTTGCAGGGCTTGCATTGCGGGGTGAGGCGGCTGCTTCGCATTGCCGGACGGCGGGCGAGCGGGCAGAGGCCATTGTCTATCTCACCGATCTCTCGCGGCTGCTGGAGCGCTCGCTGCGGTTCGAGGATGCGGCGCGCTGCCTTGTGCGGGCGTCGGAGCTCGCACCCTCGCTGGAGCGCCGCGAGGCGGCGGCGCGGGCGCTGGTGCGGGCCGGGTTGGAGGCCGAGGCGTCGCGGCTGCTCGCGCCCGATGGCGACACCTCGCTGCTCGCCGAGGTCGATGGCCTTGCTGGCCGGCAGGTGGTGTCGTCGGTCCAGTGGCCGGAGCTCCGGTGGTCGGCCGCGGGCG
>CAIQPA010000295.1 GCA_903873545.1 uncultured delta proteobacterium | reverse complement strand
GCGACGGCAAGCAGGAGTACTACCTGCTTCAGCAGTTCGAGCCAACGGAGGCCGGTTGGGAGTCGAGCGACGACGGCGCGGAGGAGGTCTGGCGCTTCGGCAGCACGGTCATCCGGCGGCGCATCGCGGAGGGTGGCGTTCGGCTGGAGGCTGCGATTGACTGCCAGCAGGCGGAGCTACCGGCCTTGCGCGGCCGCATGCTCTTGGAGGGCCAGACGGCGCAGGGCTTTTCAGCCGGTGAGGCGGCCGGCACGACCGGCCACCGCTGGGGCGTCGTCGCTGGCCACGCTACGGGCGAAGTGGAGCTCGAGACCGAAGGGGTGTCGCTCAAGGTCGCCGGGCGGGGCTACCACGACCGCAACTGGGCTCCGCGGCAACTCGACCAGCTCGGCATTGCCTCCTGGACCTGGCTACGGGCCAGCAGCGCGGAGCGGAGCCTGGTGCTCTACCTGCTCTGGCCGGAGGCGGGCGGCGCAGCGCGGGTCATCGGACGCTGGCTGGAGCCGTCAGGCGCGGTGCGCCAGATCGAGGCAGCGCAGATTTGCTGGTCTGGATCACGGCGCGATCGCTATGGCGTGCGGATGGAGGAGCAGGTGGCCGTGACAGAAGGGTCGGAGGTACTGACGCTGGCGCTCGCGGCGCCGGTGGAGAGCGGTCCGTTCTACCTCCGAGCGGCGGTCTCTGATGCGGCCGGAGCCTGGCGCGGCTGGGCAGAGACAGTCGTGCCGAAACGGATTGATCGTGCGCTGGAGAGGCCGCTCGTGCGCATGGCGGTGCATCTGAGACGGGGCGGAAACTCCTTCTGGCTTCCGCTCTTTGCGGGGCTCCGCCGGAGCCGGATCGCGCGGCTGCTGCTCCGGCGCACCTACGCTGCAGGTGGCGCATGATGACGCTGGCCATGATGGTGATGGGCTGGATGGTGCTGGCGTGGCTGTGTGCAGGTCTGGCGCTGATGGCGCTGGCGGTGACGCTGGTCAACCTGCTCACCTGGCCGCGCGGCAACGCACGGGCGACCATTGCCGCGCGCTGGAGCGTGTTGATTCCGGCGCGCAACGAGGAGCAGAACATCGAGGCGGCGATTCGGTCGGTCTTCGGCGCGATGCCCGACGTGGGCGAGGTGGTGGTCTGCGACGACCACTCGACCGACAGCACGCCGGAGATCCTCTCGCGGCTGCAGCAGGAGTTCCCACGGCTTCGGGTTATCGCTGGGCGGACATTGCCGGCCGGTGTGGTGGGAAAGCCACACGCCTGCATGCAGTTGGGCGACGCTTCGACGGGCGACAGGCTCTTCTTCCTGGACGCCGATGTGCGGCTTGAGCCGAGCGCCTTCGAGCGGCTCGAGGGGCTCTTCGCGCAGCATGGCGCCTCTGTCGTCACAGCGGTGCCGCGCCAGGAGACGGCATCTCTGCTCGAGCGGCTTGTGCTGCCGATGCTGCACCTAACCTACGCCTCGTGGCTGCCCAACGCGCTGGTCTACGCCTCGAAAGATGTCCGTTTCCTTGCGGCCAACGGTCAGGTGCTCGCTATCGAGCGGAGCGCCTACAAGGCCATCGGCGGCTACGCAGCCGTAAAGCACGAGGTGGTGGACGACATGGCGCTCTGCAGACGGGCGAAGGAGCAGGGGTTCCGCGTGGTCTTCGCCGACGGCCACCTTCTTGCGCGCTGCCGAATGTATGCCTCCAACGAGGCGCTCTGGAAGGGCTTCACGAAGAACCTCTACGAGGGCATCGGCGGCAGCCTCTTCGCCCTCACGGCCGTCACGGGCCTCTATGCCGCAGCCTTCCTCGCGCCTTGGGCGCTGGCAGCCGCATCCGCCAGTTGGAGCGTATTTGC
>CAIQPA010000294.1 GCA_903873545.1 uncultured delta proteobacterium | reverse complement strand
GGTAGCAACAAGCGCGCCGAGCAGCGGCAACCAGGTCAGCCAGCGTCCGCGCTCGGATAGCCCCACCTCCGCGGCCGCCCGTATCATCGCGCCCATCGCCACCGCCGACAGGGCAAACCAGGCAAAACTCTCGGGACGCACAACCTGCACAGGCAGCCCCGGCAGCAGCTGCAGCAGCGCTGCTACCAGCGCCGCCACCAGCGCCAGCAACCCGCCGGTGCGCCAAAACAGGCCGCGACCCACCAGCAGCCCCACACCGAGACAGAGCGAGAGCAGCGCCAGCGGCTGAAGCGACGAGCCCGCCATCATGTCTGCTCCTGCAAGGCGGCCAGAAGCCCATCACGTTCCGACACCTGTGCAGTCGTCAGCACCGAACTCGAGGCATAGGCGAGCTGCGCGCCGCCGCGACCGCCCCGCAACCCAACCACGAGGTAGTCTCCGTCACGCCCGACCACGAAGGGCGGCAACAGCCAGAGCAGCAACCAGCCCAGCGCAGCGACACAGGCGCCGACCCACACGGTCACGAGAGAATTCAGGCTCGCGTCCGGTGTCCAACGAAGCAGAATCACAGGGTCGTAGGTCGCCGACTCCACCACCATCGGTGGCCCGACAGCTGGCGCACGCCCCGCCATCGCGGCACCGCTCTCTGCCGAAAAGACCCAGACAACCCGAGCAGGAGCACCCGCAGCGGCCACCTCGACCGCAACTGCAAGGCCTTTGGCCCCGAAGAAGTCGCTCCGCCCTTCCCGCAGCGTGAGCGTCTGCTCGCGCCAGGTGACAGGCTTGCCGAAGGGCAGCAACAGCCGCTCTGCCTTGGCACCAGGAGCACCGACCAAGACGGTTACAGAGGCGATGTCCGAAGAGCCCGACCAGCCCGCCAGACGGAGCGTCCCCCCTCGCAGTGAATGAGAGGAGGTCGGCGTCACCTCGAGCGTGCTCTTGGTACCGGTCTTGATGTCGCGCGCCGTCACCGACACCCGCCGGGCTGCACCATCCACCGCGCCGTCTTCTGCCAGCGAGAAGGGCAGCTGCACCAGAATCGGGTGGGCACCGTCGCTCGTCTCGCCATGGTCCACCGGGCCGCCGCTCCGAAGCGCGATCGTCACAGGCTGCGGCTGAGGCCAAAGCGAAGCCAGCACCGTCCCACCCGCGCCGAGCAGCGAGAGCACGAGCCCGAAAACAAGGAGCCGACGCCGCATCGGGCTGCGCAGCTGGTCAAGCGCAGCCGCACCGCCCACCAGCAGCTCCGCACGCGCAAAGGGCAGCGGCTCTGCCACCAACAGCGGCAGCCGAACTGCCAGCCGCGACCAGCCGGCCACGGGCAGCCAGAGCAATGAAACCGCCAATCCGAGCGATGCAACCAACGACAGCAGCACGAGCACCCGAGCGAAGGGCACGGCCGAACCACCCGACGCCGCCGCAACCGCAGCCGTCACCGCCGCAGCGACGAGCAGCCAGCCGGCGACCTGAAGCGCTGTGGCGTGGAGAGTGGGCGACGACTGGGGGTTCAAGCGGAGACCTGGCCCGACCCTTTCGGCGGGAGCAAGAGGGCAAAGTTGGCGCGAAACAGGGCCCGTGTTAGGGCTGCTTGGCTCGCTATCACGGCCGTCAAATGGGTGTCAATTGAGCCTCCCGACCACGCAAGTCAACCCGTCGCCGCGACTCATCGGACTGACGGGAGGCATCGCCTGCGGCAAGAGCGCCGTCGAGCGATTTCTGACCGAGTGCGGCGCAACCGTCATCGACGCCGACCAGCTCGCTCGCGCCGTCGTTGCGCCCGGTAGCGAAGGCCTCCGCGAGGTCATCGCAGCCTTCGGCCCAGACCTTCTCCTGCCATCGGGCGCCCTCGACCGCACCGCGCTCGGCGCCCTCGTCTTCGCAGACGCGGAGGCACGCGCACGGCTCAACGCCATCCTCCATCCCCGCATCGCAGCAGCCAGCCAGCAGGCCATCGCCGCAGCCTTCGCGGCCGGCGCCCCGCTCATCGTCTACTCCGCCGCGCTGCTCGTCGAGGGCGGTACCCACCGCGGCTTCGATGGCCTCCTCGTCGTCACCTGCTCCCCTACCCTGCAGCGGGCCCGACTCGCAACACGCGATGGCCTCTCGCCAGACGAGGTCGAACAGCGGCTCGCAGCGCAAATGCCGCTCGCAGAGAAAGAGGCCGCAGCCACCTGGCTCCTCCGCAACGACGGCTCCCTCGACGACCTCCGCGCGGCCACCTGCAGCCTCGCTCAAAGTTGGGGCCTCACCTGTCCCACCTCACAACGGCCCTTGCCATGATGAACGCCAACGCCAGGCCCCGACATCTCCTCGTCACCGGCCTCCCCCACGCCGTCGCCGAGCTCGTTCTGCAGCGCATCCTCGGGGCGGAGCCAGCCACCACCGCCACCCTCATCGTTCGCGGCGACGGCATCGACGCCGTCGAAACCATGCTCCGCGCCTGGGGCCCCATCGGGGCACGCTGCCGCCTCCTGCTCGGCGATGTCACCGCCCACGCGCTCGGGCTCTCCGACGACGAGCGGCGCGACGAGGTCGCTCGCACCACCGACATCTTCCACTTTGCCAGCGTCTACCACCTCGGCTTCGACAAACTCCACCTCGAAGATGTCAACCTCCACGGCACCCGCCAGCTCCTCCTCTTTGCGCGGGGCTGCGCCAAACTTCGCTGCATCCATCACTACTCCACCGCCTTTGTCGCCGGCTCACGCTCCGGCATCGTCCTCGAAGAGGAGCTCGAGCGGGGACAGTCCTTCCGCAACACCTTCGAGCGCACCAAGTTCACCGCCGAACTCGATGTCCGACGCGCCATGCACGACCTCCCCATCACGGTCTACCGCCCGGGCCTCATTCTAGGACACGCCCGCACCGGCGAACTGGGAAGGGTCGACGGCCCCTACTTCCTCGTCCAACTCCTCAGCAACGCCCCCGAGCGGCTCGCGCCGCCCGCCAGCTCCGCCGCCCGCTTCCCCTTCCATGCGGTGCCCATCGACTTCGTCGCCGACGCCATCGCCGCTCTCTCCGGCGACGACGCCGCCATCGGTCGCACGCTCCACCTCACCGACCCAAACGCCATCGCCATCGACGACGCCTTCCGGCTCATTTCGGAATGCGCAGAGCAGCGGGTCGTCCGACGCACCCGAGGCGACCGGGTCGCCGGCTTCATGCGCCGCCTCCCCTACGGAGAGGAGCTGGTCAACGCCTCACGCATCCACCTCGACGAGCTCGACACCGAAGCCTTCTTCGTAACGCGGCGCTCGGGCGAGCTGCTCCGCAAGCATGGCATCCTCTGCCCCTACTTCCCCGACTATGTCGACCGGCTCGTTGCCTACGCGCAGCGGCGCCACGACGGCTGGGAGTCGGCCGACGCACCGCGCGCCAACCAGTCCTCCCGCGCCTTCAAGGCACTCACAGGCCGGTTCGGCCGCGACCACTAGACGATGCGGATGATCCGCTCGCTCAGCAGCCGGCGGAGCAGCGCAAAGGCCTCCTGACGCGGCACATTGCTCATATCGAGCAGGTCTTCGACGACCGTGGCACCATCCATCAGCGAGACGAAGTACATCTCTTTCGGAGAGAGCGATGCGCCCCGGACCTCAGAGGGGGCGGCGAACAGCGTGGGCGTCGCCACGATGAGTTCGCCATCTGACGGCCCGGCAATCTCAACAGGGATCGACGGCACCGTGACGGCAAGCTGCGGCTCGACCATGGCCGGAACCCCCAGCACAGGGATCTCGTGCACAGGGGTCTCTTCGGAACGCCGCAACGACCGCCCCTCCTCTCCCGCCCTCAGGATCGACGACGGCATCTCCATCGGCGGGAGCGTTGCATCGTTGTCAAAGTTGCCCACCGCGCCGAACTCCATCGGCGGGAGCGTATCCGCGACGGGATCTCCGAAGGGCGGCCGCGCGGACAATCCGGGCTCCGTGCCGATGACAGCCTCGGGCTCGCGGAGCCGGACGCGGCTGTCGTCGGTCCGAAGCGCAGCAATGGCAGCAATCAGATCAGGGGTCGCGGGCTGAACCGGCAACGTCGGCATCTCAGCAGGCGGCGGAAAGGGAACCAGATCGTCGAGCCCGAAAGGGTCGTCCATGAGATCGGAGGCAAGATCGGCAAAGGCCGCGTCGAAGGCAGAAAGCGCAGGCGCGGGCACCACCGCCTCGCGCGGTGCCGCATCGGATGGGGATTGCAGCGCACCCTCCCGCATCGCGGCGAGCTGGGCTGCCATCTGCGCTGCGCCACCGCCGGGAGGAAGCGTCGGAGTCAGCGTGGCGAGGAGGTCGTCCCCGTCGAGCGCACCGGGGACCAGCGTCGCCGAGTCGGCTCCGGCGGCGAACCCCTCGGCCGCGAAGGGGTTGGAGACCGCGAAGGGCGCAGCATCCGATGGCGGAAACAGCTCGTCGATGTCGGTGCCGGAGTCGCTCAACTCCTCCATGCCCGGCGAGCCGTCCAAGAAGGGGAGGTCGGGCAGTTCGAGAACCTGACCGAGGTAGAGCCTGAGATCGACTTTCAAGGAGGAGGCGTCGGGGTGGTGTGCCGCAATCTCCACCCGCTTCAGCGCGCGGCTGATGTCTGAAATCGGCTCGAGCTCCAGCGAAGCGCGGAGGTAGTCACGCGCACGCGCCCAGTCTCGCCGGTCGGCGGAGCGGATGGCTTCAAGCAACATGCCTGCAACGGTGGGGGCGAGACGGGCCAAGGGAACCTACGGAGGTGACGAAAAAAAGTGTCGGGTTAGCCGCGTTCCGCGATGCCGCGGAAGACGGAAAGGGTCCGATCCAGCGCCTCGGAACTGCTTGAGAGCATCGCGCCGCTCGAAGACTGCACGGCAGTACGGCCGGCATCGAGCGCCTGCTGGGCTCGCGCAAGGGCATCTCCGCCCAGGCTGTTGCCCGCCAACTTCTCCTGCACCACCGGCATCAGACGCTCAATCTCACGGATGTTGCGACGAATGACCTCGCGGCGACCATCCTCATCGTCCGACTTCTTCACCGCTACCGAGTAGTCTTGGTTCTCGGCGACCATCCGGCTGATCTCCTCTTCGGTCAGGCCGCTGGTCGCGGTAACCGTGATGGACTGGGCCTTGCCCGTCTCGAGGTCGAGCGCCTTCACCGAGACGATACCATCGGCGGAGATATCGAAGGTGACATCGATCTCCACCTCGCCCGAGGCCGCCTTGCGGAGCCCGGTCAACACAAACTCGCCGAGGACCTCGTTCTCTTCGGCGCGATCGCTCTCGCCCTGCATCACGAGGATTTTGACCGAGGTCTGGTTGTCGCGGACCGTGGTGAAGATGTGGCTCTGGCTGGTCGGCACCGTGCTGTTGCGCTCGATGATGACCTCG
>CAIQPA010000293.1 GCA_903873545.1 uncultured delta proteobacterium | reverse complement strand
TGCCGAGCCCGATGGCATAAATGAACTGGCCGGGGAGCTCGCGGTAGAGGAAGCCGCTCGTCGGCGCCGCATCGAGGTCGGGCGGGATCTGGTGGTCGGGCGGCACCAGGCAGGGGAAGCCGGCCGCCTCGCCACTACCGTTGGGCGCAAGCAGGTCATCCGCCGCGCAATCCAGCCGCTCCGGGTCGCCCACAATGGGGTCCTTGGCGGTGTTGCCCAGCTTGTAGCCGCCTGTCATCGTCTCCGAGAAGAGCTCGCCTGGGAAGGTCTGGAAGGTCACGCCGCCAATCTGCAGACGCGTGAGCGCCGTGCGTACCTGCGGAAAGACATCAGGCCCCACGAGGCCGTCCGAGAAGCGCCAGTTATAGACATCGCGGGCAAAGAGTTTGAGCCCGAAGAACGCCTGATGGAACTGCCCGTTCTGCACATCGGCCAAGAAGTCGAGATGGGTGAAGGAGAGCGACTCGTCTTCAATCCGCACCCGGTTGGCAGCGTGGTTCGTGAGCCCGATGGTGGCCAGCCGCTGGCCGAGCGCATCGTTCTTCTCCCAGGTCGGGTCTTCAAGGTAGCGCCCGTCGCGGGTCTTCACCGACACAGAGCCTGGGCCTGTGATGCCACCGCAGGAGCCCGTGGTGAACAGCGTCAGGCCGCCAAGGCCGGCCAGCGACGGCTCCACCACGGCAGGGTCGTCGAGGTGCACGCTCGCTCCCATCCCAGAAGAGAAGTAGCGGCGGGTAGCGCCCGGGTAGTCGGCGGTGATGTGGGTGTTCCGGTCATCCATCACCTCGGGGTGGTTGTGCCAGTTGACCATGCTGCCGACGGTGTCATCCGGGTTCGCGGGATTGCCGCCATCCCGCACGAACTGCAGCACCACCATCAGGTCGTTCAGGATGTAGGGCGACCGGTAGTCATCGAGCGAGACGCCGTCCCAACCGGTGTTCACCTCCGACGCGTAAAGATCGACGGGTACCAGCGCACCCGTCGCCTCCGTCACACCCTCTACGACCTTCGCATAGAGCGTTGCCATCCAGGGGTTGTTCACGCCTGAGATGTCCGGAAGGTCAGACCCCGCCGTGCCCGGACCCCACTGCCCCATCGTGTCGGGGGCCTCGTGGTCATGGGTCGAGGAGATGAGCAGCTGGTCCACACCAAGCGCGGCCGGCAGCAGCTTCTCGATGCGGAGCACATCGCTGTAGAAGAAGCCGATCGCGTCGATGACCACATAGGCGATGCGGGTCTCGCCCTGGTCGAACACCACCACGTTCACCTCCACATTGTCGTGCGCCTGACGCGACACGCAGCAGTCGGGATTCGTCGCAGCATCACAGGCCGCGCCCGTCCGCTCCTCGGCGCAGAGCTGCGCGGGGCGCGAGAAGTCAAAGCCGGCGAGCCAAATGCCCTGCATCTCCCCGTCGCCCTCGGTGCCGTCGGCATCGGGGCCCGCATAGGTCCCAACAGAGACGCAGTCTGCAAAGGCCGGGGTGGCCGGGCAGACCATGTCGAGGCCGCAGTCGCAGAAGGTCGAAGGGTCGAGCACATCACCGATGAACAGCAACCCCCGGTCCATGAAGGCGGGCCGCGCCGACTCCCAACCCTGCGGCGTGATGCTGCGCCGGGCAAAGCCGGCCTGGAGCGAGCCATCAGCCGTTGCGCAGCCGGGGGCGCCGGGGCAGACCAGCGGGGCAGGCGGCGTATAACGGCAGAGGCCAAAGCCGTCGCGGTTCGGGCTGCTGAGGTCACAGACCTCCTCCTCTTCGGTGCGGCAGTCTGCCGTGCTCAGGCAGCTCCGGTCCTGGTTGGAGAAGCAACGGTCACCCACGCGCCGCTCGTCGTCGTCGCATCGCGGCCCGACGGAGGTATCGGCCGATGTGTCAGCGCCCGTGTCTGTGCCCGTATCGGCTGTGGTGTCGCTCTCGCCCGAGCCGCTATCGGTCGCCGCGCCTGTATCTCCG
Organism: uncultured delta proteobacterium; assembly: GCA_903873545.1. Taxonomy (GTDB): domain Bacteria; phylum Myxococcota_A; class Bradymonadia; order REDH01; family REDH01; genus CAIWGR01. Next base: position 1,832 of record CAIQPA010000293.1, on the reverse strand, counting down.
GAACCGCTGTCTGCAGCAGTGTTGACGCCGCCCTTGTCGTCGCCGCAGGCGGCAAAGAACAGCACAAGAAGGGAGGCATACCGGATGGAGACAGGAGCCATGAGCGAGCCTTGGGGAGGGAGGTATCCCCAAAGTTACCTCAACTGCCCCCTCGCACTCCAGATTATCGGACCGGGCGCAGGCTCCGGCGACGAAGCGCCATGAGGCCCGCAAGCATGCCGAGCGCAGCCGCGCTCGAAGCAGCACCACCTGCGGCACAGCCGCTCTCTGTCTGGGCCGTCACAACCGTCGTAAAGCCCACCTCGGGAGCGCCGGAGCCGTCACCGGGCGCGGGCACCTCGGGCTGCGAGGGGTCGATGCAGACATAGTCGCTGTTGCAGATGCCGGCGGCGCCCGCATCGGGGTTGAGGCAGAGGTAGCGGCTCGCACCGCCGAAGACGATGTCGAAGCAGGCCGTGTCGCCAGGGCAGGCAACGCCGTCGGCGCAGTTGGTCGTGCACCAGCCGCCCGTGCCGAAGTTCACACAGAGGCCACCCTCGCCACAGTCGGCATCGGCCTCGCAGGCATTGCAGACAGCGCAGAAGCCGCTGCGGTCGGCTGCGAAGTCGGGGTCGCACAGGTCGCCAACGCCGTCAGCATCACGGTCGGCCTGATCTGCGTTGACTGCGCCCACGCAGTTGTCTTCGGCGTCGAGCACGCCATCGGCGTCGTTATCAAAGAAGCCAGGGTCGGTGATGCCCTCGGTTACCCAGAGCGCGGGCGGGTAACCGCCCTCGATAGCCGCGTACTCAGCCTTCTCGCGGATCCAGTTCCCCCACGGAGCCACTCCCGCATAAACACTACCCACGCAACCCGAGCCGCCGCGCGAGGCAACGCCGATAACTCGGCCCAGCTCGTCGATGGCCGGCCCACCCGAGTCGCCCTGGCAGACGCCGTCGCTTCCAACCCACTCGGTGGATGTGATCCCGAAGAAACCACACTGGCGCCCGGAGCACTGCACACTCAGGTTCTCCAGGATGCGGCGGGTGCCGCTCCCCGTGCCGTCCGCCGTCGAGCCGTAGCCGACCGCCGTGTAGCCCTCGCCCCGCACAACCGCGGTATCGACCCGCGGCGTGATCGGCTCGGCGATGTTCGCCGGCACATTCTGCGCCAGCACAATGAGCGCCACGTCGTAGCCGCAGACATCGGTGCTCTGCTCAGGAACGAAGACCTCCTGCCCCTGGTAGCCGCCGCGACCACTGAAACTGACCGTCACGTTGGTGGTCGCGTTAAAGCTCGACGCAGGATAGACATCGCCGAAGACCGCCGTGTTGCAGTCCACGGTCTCGCTCGGAAGCTCGGAGACGCAGTGACGGGCCGTGAGCACAAGGTTGGGCGCGATCAGCGAGCCCGAGCAGAGCCCGCCTCCGCCTCCGCCAAGATTGATGGCAAGGCCGACAACCTGGGTGTCGGTCCGGTCAACGGTGCCGCCCTCGATGAGCTGCGCGCTGGAGCGGAGCGTCTTCGTCTCTCCACCGGCGGGAGCTGCATCGTCGCAAGCTACCAGTGCCAGACACACCAAACCAAATGCCAACTGCTTGTTCTGCATGATTGCGACCGGTCCCGTTCACGCCTGCGCAAACGCAGGACTGTTCCTCTCTTTCGCTTCCGGATCGGACTCTTGTGCAGGTCCGTACGCGGAAGTGGTGCGAGGATAGTCATTCTTTCCTGCCGCCGACAGTGCCGAGAGCGGCGATTGTCTGACGCATTGCAACGCGGCGGTTGATCGCCCCGAGCCGGGGCCATCGTGCGGGCGGCGGGGCGGCAACTCCGGCGCGGCACTGTCGGTGGCG
>CAIQPA010000292.1 GCA_903873545.1 uncultured delta proteobacterium | reverse complement strand
CCAACGGCACCGCCGATGAGGTCGGCGAGCTCCTCGAGCATCTTGAAGGCCTCGGCCGACTTGAGGCCACGACCGCCGGCCACGATGGCGGCTGCGTCGGTGAGCTCAGGACGGCTCGACTTGACCTGGTCGAAGCTGAGGAACTGCGTGTGTTCGGGAGCGGCGAAGCCGAGCGTGATGGTCTCGATCGGGGCGGCGGCGCCGGCAGCGGGCGCATCGAAGTTGGTCGTACGGACCGAGACCGCGGTGATGGCCGAGGTCGAGGTCTCGCGGGCGATGAGGTTGCCGGCCCAGACGGGCCGCTTGTAGGCCACGGCGCCGTTGTGGGAGAAGACCTCGATGGCGTCGGAGATCATGCCGGCGTCCATGCGGGCGGCGGCGCGGGGGAGGAAGTCCTTGCCCGTGGTCGAGGCGGGGGCCGCGACGATCGAGGCGCCGGCGACCTTGGCGATCTCGGCCACGGCGGGCGCGTAGGCCTCGGCGAGGTAGTTGGCGTAGATGGCGCTGTCGACGTGGATGACCTTGTCGACGCCGGCGGTGGCGAGCTCAGCAGCCACGGAGGCCGCGTTGTGACCGAGCACGAGGCCGATGATCTTGCCGCCGGTGAGGGCCTGCGCCTTCTTGGCGAAACCGATGGTGGGGAGGGTGGCTTTGCGGAGCTTGCCTTCGAGGTGCTCTGCAACGACGAGAATGTTGCTCATGGTGTCTCCAAAGAATCGAAGTGTGAGGTGAAAGGAGGAGTTACGAGATGACCTTGGCTTCGTTCTTGAGCTTGTCGACGAGCTCGGCGACCGTGGCCACCTTGATGCCAGCCTTGCGGGCGGGCGGGAGCTCGTAGCCAAGGCCCACGATGGCCGGCTTCGCGGAGACGCCGAGCGCCTCGGGCGTGGTGATCTCGAGGGGCTTCTTCTTGGCCTTCATGATGCCGGGGAGCGAGGCGTAGCGGGGCTCGTTGAGGCGAAGGTCGGCCGTGATGACGGCGGGGAGCTTGACCTTGACGTCGGAGGTGCCGCCGTCGACTTCGCGGCCAACGATCGCCCAGCCGCCCGCATCAGGTGTGAGCTTGAAGGCGAAGGTGGCCTGCGGGAGGCCGGTCAGCTCGGCGAGCATCTGGCCCACCTGGTTGTTCTCGGAGTCGGTGGAGAGCTTGCCGAGGATGACAAGGTCGGGCTTCTCCTTCTTGACGACGGCCGCGAGGATCTTGGCGATGGAGAGGGTGTCGAGCGACTCGGTGTCGTCGACCTTCACGAGCAGGCCGCGATCGCCGCCCATGGCGAGTGCGGTGCGCATCTCCTTCTGGGCCTCTTCGGGGCCGACGCAGCAGATGACCACCTCGGTGGCGATCCCCTTCTCCTGGAGTCGGACGGCCTCTTCGACGCCATACTCGTCAAAGGGGTTGAGCTTGCAGTCGATGGACGAGGCGTCGAGCTTGGCATCGGCGGTGAGCTTGGGCTTGCCGTCGGTGTCGAACACACGCTTTACAGTGGCGAGAATCTTCACAGGGAACCTCCGGAAACTGGCCGCTGATGCGGCGCTTTGATGGTGATGGGTGTCAGTGGGCCGGGCGGGCCCGGATGCCGTCGAAGAAGATGTCGCAGAGGCCATCCACGGTCGCGTTGAGGTCGACCGAGCGGTTGCGGTGGGTAAGGCTGAGTGTGAGGAGGAGCTCGTCGAGCGCGCCGAAGATGGCGCGGACCACGAGTCGGGCATCGACGGTGCGTCGGATGAGCCCCTGCTCTTGGCCGGCGAGGACAAGATCGCGGAAGATGCGGAGATATTCCGTGAACTTGGGGTTGTCGTACTCTTTGACGAACTTGCCCGACTGGCGGAGCTCCACCGTGATGAACTCGGCGAGGTCGGGGTCGTCGAGGACGAGGCTCAGGTGGAGGGCGATGGCCTGCCGGATCTTGTCGAGGACGGTGCCCTCGGTGCGGGCGATCTCATCGTTGGCCCGGGCGATGAGCCGCTGCATGCGGTCTTCGAAGAGGGCGATGAGGAGGGCATCTTTGCTCTCGAAGTAGAGATAGATGGTGCCGTCTGCGACGCCGGCCTCCCGTGCTACCTCGGAGACCTTGGCGTTGTAGAAGCCGCGGGTCGCGAAGACTTTCAGGGCTGCATCGAGGATGCGGATGCGCTTTTCTGGGTTCTTGTCGCGCATGAAAATCCGAGCAGAAAACCTGCCGCGCAGTTAGCCGAAGCGGGCGGAGGGGTCAACGCTGAATGAGCGTTCATTCGGTTTCGATCTACCTCATCGAGGCGGCCTTCAGCGACCGGTTCGCGCCCGCTGGAGCAGCGCCGCATCGAGCAAGGTGAGGGCCGCCATGGCCTCGACCATGGGAACGGCGCGGGGCAAAACGCAGGGGTCGTGACGGCCCGTGGCGGCGAAGGTGGTGGCCTGGCCGTCGCGGGTGACCGTCTGTTGCGGTTGGAAGTGGGTGGCGACCGGCTTGAAGGCGGCGCGGAAGATCACCGGTGCGCCGTTGCTGATGCCGCCCTGGATGCCGCCCGCATGGTTGGTCGTGGTGGCGATCCGGTCGCCGTCGCGGACGAAGGGGTCGTTGTGGGCCGAGCCACGCATGCGGGCGCCGTCGAAGCCGCTGCCCGACTCGAACCCTTTGCAGGCCGGCAGCGAGAGCATCGCCCGCGCCAGCTCTGCCTCGAGCTTTCCGAAGACCGGTTCGCCCCAGCCGGCGGGAACGCCGCGCGCCACGCAGCTGATGGTGCCGCCGACGGTGTCGCCTTCGCTCCTGGCCGCGACGATCTCGGCCTCCATGGCTGCCGCAGCGGCGAGATCGGGGCAGCGCACAGCGGAGCGGTCGACCTCTGCGCGGGTCACACTGTCTGCGTCGACGCTGCTGCTGATGTTCGCGACGCTGCTCACCCAGGCGACGATCTCCACACCGAACTGCTCGCGGAGGAGCTGCTCTGCGATGGTCCCGGCCACCACCCGTGCCACGGTCTCGCGGGCGCTCGCGCGTCCGCCGCCACGGTGGTCCCGCAGCCCATACTTGGCCTCGTAGGTGAAGTCGGCGTGCGATGGGCGGTAGAGGTCGCGCAGCGCCTCGTAGTGCTCGCTCTTGGCATCCTCGTTGGCCACCTCGAAGGCGATGGGTGTGCCGGTGGTGCGGCCCTCGAAGAGACCCGAGCGGAAGAGCAGGGCGTCTGCCTCGCGCCGCGCAGAGGTGAGGGCGCCTTGGCCTGTGCGCCGGCGTGCGAGCTGCGCCGCGATCGCCGCCTCATCGAGCGTCAGACCGGCGGGGCAGCCGTCGATGACGCCGCCGATGGCCGGCCCGTGCGACTCGCCCCACGAGGTGAGCCGAAAGAGGGTGCCGAAGCTGTTCACGACTCGCTCCCAGGTGCCCAGGGCGAGGGGCGGGGCTCAAGGAAGGTGACCTCGCGTCCGCGCGGGAGCTGAAGCGCTGCTTCGATGTCGGCGGGCCGGCCATCCGAGACCTGGTTGCCGTTCACGAAGACCGCCTCGATGGCGCCGCGCATCGGGATACCCTCCCAGGGGTTGGTGCCGCAGTGGTAGCGGAAGCCCTCGCTCAGCCGATGCGGCGCCTCGGGGTCGAGGAGCACGAGGTCTGCGTCGTAGCCCTCTTCGATCCGCCCCTTGCCCGCGATGCCCCAGATGCGTGCGGGCCGGTCGCAGAGCCAACGAACCACCTCATGGAAGGGCAGTCCGTCTGCGAGCGCCCGCTCGGTGAAGAGGCCGAGCAGGTGGGCCACGGCCGGCATGCCGGAGGGCGAAGCAGGGTAGGCGGCGGCCTTCTCTTTGGGCGTGTGCGGCGCATGATCGGTGGCCCCCATCTGCAGCGCGCCGGCCTTCAAACCGGCCCAGATCGCGCGGGCGTCGTCGGCCGACTTCACGGGCGGGTTCATCTGCACGAGCGTGCCGAGCCGGGCGTAGTCGTCGGTGGAGAGCAGGAAGTGGTGGGGGCAGGCCTCTGCAGAGAGCAGGT
>CAIQPA010000291.1 GCA_903873545.1 uncultured delta proteobacterium | reverse complement strand
TTCAGCAGCGCGACCCTGCTCATCGCGCTCGCCGTCGCGCTTCGCCTCCGCCACCGCTTCCACCTCCACGCCGGCCTCGTCTCGCTCGATGGCCTCGGCACCCTCCTCGTCGCCGGCGATGCCGCTCACGGAAAGACCACCACCACCCTGTCGCTGCTCCGGCGCGGAGGCCTGCTGGCGGGCGACGACACCCTCTACATCGACCCCGCGGCCCGCTGCATTTGGGGACTCCCCAAGCCCCTCAACCTCTCGCCAAAGACCGCGAAGGCCTTCGCCGGACTCACCGCGCGCCACCCCAACCCGGCGGCCGCCGAAAGCGGAAAGAGCAGCTACCCGGCCGCCCTGCTCTTTCCTGGCGCAATCCGCGCCTCGCTCGGATACCCCGACTGGCTCCTCTTCCCACGCATCACGGGCGAGCCCACAACCCGCCTCGAGCCGCTCGCGCCAACAGACGCGCTCGGCAACCTCATGACCGCCTCTGCGCTCGTCGCAGTCGACGAACTCGCAGGCGCCGAAGAACACCTTGCCGCCCTCCTCGCCCTTGTCTCCCACGGACGCTCCTACGAGCTCCTGCTGGGCCTCGACGCGCTTGAGCGGCCGGACTGCATCATCGACCTGCTCACCGCCGAAGCGAACCGCCCGCGCTAGGCCAGCGCGACGACAACCAGCTTGTCTGCAGCCAGCGACGCGACCATCTCCGCGAGGTCTTCCGCCGCGACTGCGCCCGTCACCTCGAACTCCTCGACCAGCGCGGCCACGAGCTCCGAAGCCAACTTGGAGCGACCGCCGAAACGCTTCCAGATGAAGACGCCGGTCACGTTCAGCTCGTAATAAAACTTCGTGTCCATATCGAGCAGCACCCCCTTCCCGTCGGGCATCTCGGTGAGAATGACACGGGCGCTAGGGGTGATGCGGGTGGTTTCGAGGTCCAAGGCAGACTCACGCGGCAGAGGGTGGATAGACGAAGGTCACCTGATAGTCGGTGGACTCCCTCTCAAGCACAGGTTGCCCCCGAAGTTCAATCCAAGCATGTCCCTCCATCACGCCTTCGCGCGCGCGGAGCCCCATCTTGAAGACCACCTCCACGCCCCGCTCGCGCAGGCAGCGATACCGGATCAGGCTCCGCAGCAGGCAGGTTGTCCGCGTGACCCGCACGCGCCGCAGCACGAGCTCTGTCGCCCGCTCTACCGCCTCCAACGCCTCGGCGTCGCTGCGCCCCGCAAAGCGGGCCGTCGCGGGCGTCAGACCGCGCAAGAGGCGGTCCATGGGGAGCCTCTCGAGGGCAACAGGAAGCAGGCCCCGCAGCAGCACCACCTCTGCTACCAGACCAGGCGCCGCTGCCACCTCCTGAAGGAGGCTAGGCAATCTTCTTCGGGCCACCGCCGCAGCCGGTCACCTTCTCTGCATCGACCGCCCACTTGCCGCGCCACCGCTCACGCTTGGCCTCCACACCGCCGCGACCCTCGTCGGTCCAGTAGGGCTTCTTGAAGAGCTTCATGCAGAAGTTGCAGGGGAAGAGGTCCCACTCCGAGAGCGTGCCCTCTTTGATGGCCTTGTTCTTCTCGGTCTGCGCGTAGTGAATGACGTCGAGCATCTTCTGGTGGGCGTCTGCGAGGCTCACCTCGTGCAGGTTGCCCAGCACATCGGCGGGCGCCCCTTCGGTCGGCACGCCAGAGTGCTGGCAGCAGAGCGTCAGGTTGCCCTTCGGATCCACGTGGAGGATCTCCGAGCGGAAGGGCTGACAGACGAAGAAGGGCTCTTCGCGGTAGAAGCTGTCCGTGAAGGAGATGGGCATGTGCAGGCTGCCCTGCAGCCGCGTGATGGTGTCGAGCACCGTCCGCCACTCCGCCGTCGAGAGGAACATCTCCTCGTCGAGGTAGGTACCCGTCGGCTGGGTCATGCCAAACGACATTCGGCCCGAACCCAGATGGCTCGCCATCATGGCCATCTGCTCAATCTGATGCGCGTTGTAGGCGTTGACCGTCATCTGCATGATGAAGGGAATCTTCCGCATCGTGCAGATGGCCACCGCCTGCATCACGTTCCGGAAGCTGCCCGGGCCGCGCACCTTGTCGTGCACCTCCTCCGTCGCGCCATCAATCGAGAAGTTCATGGCGGTGCAGGTCGAAAGCCGCTCGGGCTTTTCGTCGAGTTTTGCCACCATCTTCGAGAACTTCTCGGAGTTGGTAACAACATGCCACGTGTAGCCGCGGGCCACGATGGCATCGATGATCTCGTAGAACTGCGGGTGGAGCGAGGGCTCACCACCCGTCAGCCCGACATGCTTGCAGCGGTAGAGCTGCCAGGCCTCGTCCAGCACGTTGCAGATGAGGTCGAGCGAGAGGTCCTGCGACTTCAACTCGGGATCCCGAAGGCAGTGCTTGCAGTTAAGCTGGCACCGGTCGGTGATGTGAAAGACAACCCAAGTTGGATTCATGGTACCTCGGAGCGGACGCTAGCGCGCGATCGCCGGATTGAGAGTGGTGGCTTCGATGAGACCCGGGCGGGGACCACCATCGAGGACCTCGTTGGTGGTGATGCGGGTGGTGAGACCGGAGGTGATATTGATCACCATGATCTCGGTCTGAACAACGCTGGCCGAGGCAAAGATGCGCTCGGTCACGACCAGGTTCCCGTTGGGGAAGAAGGAGGGCGAGCTGTCGTTGGTCGAGCCAGAGACGGGCGTCGGCGTGCCCGAGGTACGGTGCGTCGTGCAGTTGAATGCGTTGCTGTAGAGCTGCGTCGCGCCGCCGCCGAGGTCCTTGGTCCAGAGCGCCGAGGTGCCGGCCGGGCTGATAGCGGGCGCGCCGAGGTAGCCGGTGAGGCTCGCGGTGCCATTGCCGGCGCCGTCAACACCGACCGAGAAGAGCGTCACGGCGCCGCCAGCAGCCTGCTTGGTGTAGATGACCGTGGCCGGGTCGCACTCGGCGATCGCAGGGTCGGCTTCGCCGTTGCCGCCGTTATCGACGAGCACGGTGCAGGCGGCACCGCTCGCGTCGAGGGGCTGGGTGAAGAGGCCGAAGTCACCGCTGTAGAAGTTGGTGAAGACGATTGCCGACTCATCGGGAACCACCGTGAAGCCGCCGCTGAGGAGGCCGGTCGGGTCGGGGTTGCCCTGATAGGCGAGCTCGGGGCAGACTGGGGTGAGCTGCTCGATGGCGCCCGTCTCAATGGCGAGCTTGTAGATGCCCACGTTGGTGTTCGCGGGCGCCGAGCAATCGGTCACCTTCATCGAGAAGTAGACGGAGCGGCCGTCGGGCGACCAACGAGCGGCGAGCTTCTGGCCAGGAAGGTTTGTCACGCGGCGCTCATCCGTGCCGTCGGCGCGGATGACGTAGATCTGCGAATCCTGCTGCTCAGCACAGGCCGAGCCGGGCGTACGCACGAAGAGGATCCAGGGGTCCGCGGTCACGGGGACTGCAACGCACACGCCGCCGTCGCAGTTGGTGCCCGTGGGGCAGGCCGTCTCGGTCTCTGCGTCGCGGCACTCACAGCTGGTGCCGATGTCGTAGGCGGTGCGCGCCGTCTCGACCCGGTTGTTACCGCGGCAGAAGGGGGCAGGCGCCGCGTCGCAGATGGTCGCGTCGCAGATGCAGGTGCCGGCTTGGTCGACGAAAGTGTCGAGGCAGTCGCCGCAGGAGTCGGGGCCGGCCACAACATCGCAGGCGCGGTTGTCGGGCTCGCAGTCGCGGGCGTTGAGGGTGTCGCACTCCAAGCAGGCCGCGTTGTTCTCACAATCCGTGTCGGCGCAGTCGGCGTTGCCGTCGCCATCGTCGTCCGTGCCGTTGCCGCAGCTCTCTTGGATGCCGCCGGTGTCGGTTCCGGTGTCGACCGTCGTGTCCTCGACCGCGGTGTCGACCTCGGTGTCCTCCACGTTGGTGTCTTCCTCGGTCGTGTCGGCCGTGCCCGTATCCGTGGAGGTGTCCGCGGTGGTGTCGGGCGCGGTATCCTCGCAGCCCTCACCGGTGAAGAGGTTGCACGAGGTGCCCGTATCCTCGGTCTTCTCCGACGTTTCGTCTCCGCAGGCAACGAGTGCGAGCGAGGCGACGAGGGTCGCAGCAGTGAGGGTCGAAGGCCCGCGAAGCAGCGCGAGGAGGGAGGTCGAATTCAGCGTCGTGCGGGCCATGACAATCTCCAGCGAAAAACGAGGTCCAAAAGGGTTGCGCTGCGCGCGGGGTTTACTGACTGCTACCGCGTAGCACAGCGGCCGAGATGAGATCAAAAGAAGATCTGATGCAACAGCCCGCTACATGTGACAGAATTTGTCACCACGAGCCGCCCAGACTGTCTCTTTCCGTCACCGAAGCGACGGGGGAAAGATGACACGAAAAAGGGCCGACAGGTCTCTCGCGAGACTTGTTCGGCCCTGTCAGGCGAACCGAGGTACGAGGTCCGACTAGCCGGAAGCCGTGAGGCCGCCAGCCGAAACGCCGCCGCCCGAGAAGAGCGTAACGCGCGCCACAGAGCGCTTCTTCGCGAGGCTCGGGGCCTCGTAAGCGCGACGACCCATCGATACAGCCTCCTCGAGGCCGACCGACTCAGCGACCACATCCGTGGTCGAATCCTGTTGCTTTGGCATTGGCCGTTGCTTGCTCATGTCTCGGCTCCTTCGAAGGGGTCGTGACCCCGATGGGTGTTTGCGAATCGTCTCGTCAATCCGACGTGAGTAAACAATGCATGAATCAAGCCAACAATGCAACATGTTCGATCGCAGTTAGTAATGCGCCAACGATCCTTCCTTGAGAACCGTCCGGACTGCCGCTCGAACCGAAAACAGCGCCACCGTTGACGCAACAGCTACCAAGACTCCTAGCCGAATCGCAACCGGCGCCAACTCGGCCCAACTGCTGCCAGCCAGCGCCAGCCGAACCCCGTCCACCACCGGTGCGATAGGAACCCATGCCCCGACGGCGCCCACCGCGGCCGGCAGCTCCGTCCGCGGCATGAAAACGCCGCCCGTTACCACCGCCGAGATGTGCATGGCCCGGTTCAACGGATCCCCGGCCTTGTAACGGAGTAGCAGCGCCGCCGAGATCAGACCGACCGCGAGGAAGAGGAGCATTCCGCCGACGCCGAAGAAGGCCGCGTAGACCCAGGCGACCGGAGCCGGTGCAGGCGCCATGAACAGGCTCGCGAGCACAACAATCGCGCTCGACCGCATCACGCTCACCGACAGATCGAAGGTCGGCATCGCCGTCATCAGCGCGGGCAACGAGTGGCCCGTCATCAGGCAGGCCTCGAGCATGCCCGTCGTCTGGTGGCGACGCAGTTTGCTCGTAAAGGCGCCCAGCGAGGTCCACATGAGGTCCATCGCCGCAAAACCGCAGGCGAGAAACGGCAAGATGCCCAACTGGCCCACCCCCATCCCTTCGCCCACCAGCTTGGAGAGCCCGTGCAGCAGAAAGAACATGAGTCCCAGACCGACAACCCGGTTGAAGTGAACCAGCGGATAGCTCTGCGCCTCGCGGAAATCATGGAGCCAGAAGGCGCGGAGAAGCTTCCATTGCGCCGTCATGCCTCTTCCTCCGCCTGCTCACGCTCAAAGACAGCATCGGCCGCGGCTGCAACCGCAGCGAAGCCGCCGGACGCCACCACGCGACCGCCGTCGAGGAGATGGACCGTGTCGCAGAGCGCCTCCAACTCTGCCATGTCGTGAGAGGCAATGAGAATGGCCTTCCCCTGCTCTTTGGCGAGCTGCAGACAGAGCCGCTTGAACGATTCACGACGGCCAGGATCGAGCCCCGTACTTGCCTCGTCGAGCAGCAGCAGCACCGGGTCGGCGATCAGCGCGCGGCCCATCGACAGCCGCTGTCGCATGCCCGATGAGTAGGTCCGGAAGGGACGATCGGCCTGCCGCGTGAGACCTACGCGGGCCAACGCATCGGCAACCGCTTCGGCCCGCGACCCACCATCCTTTTGCGCCAGTTCCGCGAAGAAGGCGAGGTTCTCACGGCCTGTCAGCCGCAGGTTGAAGGAGCGGTCCTCACGCGAGACCCAGCCGATACGCCGACGCTGCGTGCCCCCCCCGGCGGTCGGCGCCGAACCGTCCACAAGCAGCTCGCCCGAGGTCGGCATCACAAGGCCTGCTACGCAGCGCATGAGCGTGCTTTTACCGGCCCCGTTGGGCCCGATAAGCCCCACAATCTGCCCCGCGCCGATCTCGAACGAGATGCCCCGGAGCACCTCGACCGGCGGCGACCGACGAAAGCGAATAAGGTCTCGTACGCGGGGCGTCACCGTGAAGGTCTTGCAGACCTCGTGAAGCCGCAGCACGGGCCTTACGGCCGGAGAGAGCGCCTCTGGCTGCAGCTCTCCCGCAGGAAACACTACGACCGCTTGAAGGAGAAGAGCCCCGGCTTGGGCGCGCTTCCCGGCGAGGCCAGCGGCTTGGCATCCGTGACCCGCTGCGCCAGCTCAAGGAAGGCCTTCGTAACGCCACTGTCGGGGCTGCCGACCACAACGGGACGGCCCTCGTCACCCATCTTCCGCACGGCGCCATCGAGCGGGATTTCGCCGAGCATCGTCGTGCCGAGGCGAGCCGCCTCGCGCGTGCCGCCGCCCTGTCCGAAGATGTAGGTGCGCTCCTCGTCGGAGACGATTTTGTCGAGCGCCGCGGCGCTCTGCTCGTCGCCCTTGGCGCGCAGGCTCGCAGCAAGGTTGCGGGCCTCGGCTGCACCGGGCCAGAGGTAATAGGACATGTTCTCGACCATGCCGAGCACATCCACATTGAGCTGGGTAAACATGCGGAGGCCGCGCGCTGCATCGATGAGCGCGAGGTCGCTGGGGGTGGTCACGATAATCGCCCCATCGACAGGCACGGTCTGAGCCAGGCTCAGCTGCGCATCGCCCGTGCCGGGAGGCATGTCGACGATGAGGTAGTCGATGCCGCGCCAGTCCACATCCTGCAGAAACTGACGGATGATGCCGGTGACGATGGGTCCGCGCCAGATGACCGGCGCGTCGTCGTCCATGAGGAAGCCGAGCGACATGAGCTTGAGACCGTGGGCCTCGACCGGGATGATGCGCTTCTCGCGCACTGCCGGACGCACATTGATGCCCAGCAGCGTGGGCACACTCGGACCGTAGATATCGACATCGAGCAGGCCAACGTGGAAGCCCAGACGAGCAAGCGCCAGCGCGAGGTTCACAGCGACGGTGGACTTGCCAACGCCGCCCTTGCCCGAGGCGACGGCGATGACGCGACCAACGCCCTCGAGCGCCTTGGGTGCCTGCGATGCGCCCTTGGCAGCGGCTGGTGCAGCAGCCGCCTCGGGAGCCGGTGCCGCGCTGGCCTGATAGCCTTCGACGAAGCTCGTGACCCGGGCCTCCTTCACGCCGTCAACCTTCTCGGCTGCCGTCGCAACTGCATCCTCGAGCGCCCAGCGCTGCTCCTTGGTGTGCTCCGCTTTGAACTTGAGAACCACGGAGGCGATGCCGCCTGCGACCTCGACCTTTTCGAGGATATGGGCGTCCAGGAGTCCTTCACCCGTGAGCGGGTCAACTACGGCAGAAACCTGATCAATCACTTCGCTCTTGAGCGCAAAATCGTCGGCCATGATGCGTATCCAAACTATCGAAAGAGGGAGCGCGGAGCCTAGGCTTGGACGGCTACCAGCCGCAAGGGGTTAGACGGCGGCGTTGTTCCGCAGAATCGTGACGACGGCGGTGCGATCGTCGCCGCCCATGTTTGCCGCGATGCCGTGCTTGATGTCGTGACCGACCTGGTAGTCGCCGCAGCGCTTCTGCATCTGGCGGGCCACCTCGAGCACCTGCTTGATGCCGGTCGCGCCGACGGGGTGTCCGAAGGCGAGAAGTCCGCCGCCCGTGTTGACCGGGATGTCGCCGCCAATCGCCGTGCGACCCTCGCGGGCCAGCGCACCGCCCTGCCCGTGCGCCGCAAAGCCGAGCGCCTCGGTCATGAGCAGTTCGGTGATGGCAAAGCAGTCGTGAACCTCGGCCACCTTCATGTCGCTGGCCGTCAGCCCGGTGTCTGCGTAGGCCTCCTTGGCCGCACGCTCGGTGATGCCCATCCGGGTGAAGTCGGAGACCTGCCCGAGCGCGCCGTTCGACTGCGCGTAAGAGAGCACCTCCACGGCCTCATCCGGCGAGAGGCCGAGCGCGCGCAGCCCCTCTTCGGAGGCAAGGACCATGGCGGCTGCGCCGTCAGAGACCTGCGAGCAGTCGCTGATCTTGAGGAAGGGCGAAAGGTCGGGGTTCTTCAGGAAGGTGGGGTTGCGGTCGTTGGCGGTCGCAGCCTGCTCGAAGGTCATCGGAACGGCCTTCATATGGGCGTTCGGGTTCTTCGCCGCGTTGGCGTAGGCCTTCACAACCACATGGGCGACATCCTCCTCGGTCACGCCGGTCTCTGCACGACAATGCATCGTGCGACGGGCGAACATGGCGGGGAAGGTAAAGTCGTCGAGGCCGCGCTCGGTCTCGTAGTGCGAGGCGCGGGCGAGGAAGTCTGCGCCCTCGCGTGCCGACACGGTTGTCTGGGCCTCGGCGCCGATGGCGAGCGTGATGTTGCGGCCGGCCTGAATGGCCTCGATGGCGCCAATCATGGCCAGCGCACCCGAGGCACATGCGCCCTCCACGCGGGTGAAGGGGACACCCTCCAGACGGCTCTCCACGCGGGCGAGCATCGAGCCGAGGTGGCCCTGCTTGTTAAAGAGTTCGCCGGCGAAGTTGCCGACGTAGCCCTTCTCGATGCGGGCGGGTTCGAGGCCCGTCTCGGCAAAGAGCTTGGCAAGCACCTGGGCGAAGTACTCTTCAAGCGTCGGGTTCTCGCGCTTGCCGAAGTCGGCATGCCCCTTCCAGATGAAGTCGGGATGCGACTTGCCGATGAAAGGGGTGAGCGCACCGCCCACAAGGAAGACGCGACGAAGAGGCTTCATGAAGATGCTCCAGCAGAGTGAATGTAGGGCGAGCGGCGTAGGCCTGCCAGCGCCGCGCAGATAGTGAGTGTTGGGCGGTTTGGCCACACCTCGCACGAAACGCGGCGCGTCACTCGGGCAGCGGGTCCAGCGTTCCGGCAGCCCCGGTTTCGTCGAGCAGCACCAGGTCATCGCGATGAATCACCGCGTCGCCATTCGAGTAGCCGAGCGTTTCGGTGATCTGCTCACTGCGGAGGCCCCGCAGGCGACGAATCTCCGATGCAGAATAGGCGACCAGGCCGCGCGCAAAGGTGTTGCCCGCCTCGTTCTGGAGGTCGACCGCGGCACCTGGGCCGAAGTCGCCGCTCACCCCGAGCAGACCGCTGGGCAACAGCGACTTACCGAGCTCGCGGAGTGCGCGCGAAGCGCCGGCATCGACCGAGATAACGCCGCTCGGGCGGGCGCCGAACTTGATCCAGCTCTTGCGAGCGCCGAGCTGTTGGTCGCGCGGTACAAGCAGGGTGCCGAAGCCCGGACCGCCGCTCAGCGCCGCGCCGAGTCCGCTGAGTTCGCGACCGGGCCCGATGATGGTCGGCACGCCGTAACCTGCGGCGATGCGTGCGGCCCGGATCTTGGAGGCCATGCCGCCCGTGCCAGGCCCCTCCTGGCTGGCGGGACCGGCGATGGCGAGCAGCCCCGGGTCGTCTGCGAAGGCCACCGCGATGGGGTTGGCGCTGTTGTCGCGGGTCGGGTCGGCGTCGAAGACGGCGCTAACGTCGGAGAGGATGATCAGGAGGTCGGCGCCGACGACGCTCGTGAGCAATCCGGCGAGCTGGTCGTTGTCGCCAAAGCGGAGCTCCTCGGTGGCCACCGTATCGTTCTCGTTCACGATGGGGATGATGGAGGGTACGAGCTCCATCTCGCGGAAGGTGATGCGGGCGTTGAGGAAGCGCTCTCGGTTGGCGATGTCGTCGCGCGTGAGCAGCACCTGTGCGACCTGCTTTCCGTAGAAGGCGAACTCTTCGCCGTAGAGGTGCATGAGGCGCGGCTGACCTATCGCCGCCAGCGCCTGCTTGGCCGACAGCGTATCGGCGCGCCCCTCATCGGCGCGCCGGAGCGAAGCGATGGTGCGACGCCCCACCGCCACGGCGCCCGAGGTCACCAGGACGATGTGGCGGCCGGGCACGTCGGCAAGGCGCGCAATGGTCTCTACAATGGCGCAGAAATTGTGCCGGTCGATCAGGTTGGCGGAGCCACCGACCAAGACGTTCGAGCCAACCTTGATGACAATCCGTTTGGCCCGCGCGAGGCGGGCACGGGTCTCTGCTTCGGTCGCCGGGGCGACCCGCTCAACTTGAATTCTCGACACGGAGCAGACTCGGTTAGGGTTGACGGGCGGGCATCTTCAGGGCTTGAAGCGCCTATCGGCTACCACGCGAGGCCTCGTCGTGACAACGCGCTCCAACCATAACGCGACCACCACCCTCTGGGTAGCGAGTTGGATCGTCGCGGCGGTCTGCGTGTGGAACAGCGCGCCAGGGCTCGGATGGCTTGATGCAGGTGATTTTGCGACCGCCGGCTTTTCGCTCGGGGTGCCCCACCCCACGGGATTTCCACTCCTCACGCAGCTCACCAACCTCGCTGGGCTCCTGCCCGCAGGCAGCCTCGGCGGGCGTTCCGCCTGGCTGTCAGGCGCTGCGACCGCCGCCGCCATCGGCCTGCTCGTCGCAGCCCTCTTCCGCGCACGGGCCTCGAAAGCGCTAGGCTTCGTCGTGGCAGTGGCTGCGCTCCATGGCATCGCGACGCTGAGCATCCATGCCCGCACCACCGAGGTCTATGGGCTCTCGCTTCTGCTCGGTGCCGCACTCGTCTGGATGCTCGCGCAGGCCGACGCGCGACGCGACACACCTGACCTTCGCCTCTCGCTGCTGCTCGGCCTACTCCTGGGCCTCGGCTTCGCCCATCACGCCATCTTCCGCCTCTGGGCGCCCGTGGTGGTCTTGCTGCATCTCCGTCAGCTTCCGGGGCCGCGCCGCACACGCGCGCTCGCTCTAGGCGCGCTGGGGGCCTTCATTGGAGGCCTCACCAACCTCTACCTTGTCGCGGCGGCGCTCCGCGGAGGCCCTCACAACTGGGGCGACCCGTCTACCCTCCCCTCACTGCTTCGGGTGCTCGCCGGCACCGAGATCCGTGAGGCCTTCACGGGCGAAATGGGGAGCCTTGCCCACGCCTCCGAACACCTGCTCGAGGCGGTGCGGCAGCTGGGAGGCTTTGCGCCCATCATCGCGGCAGGCCTGTTGGTGTTGTTTGGCCTGCTGCGTTGGCGAACAGGCAGCGAAAGGGCTCCATCAGCGCTCACCGCGGTGGCCACGATGATTGCAATCGAGGTCGTCTACGCCATCTTCCTCAACCCCATGGGGCTCCGCGATCTGCAGAACCTTCAGTGGACTGCACTCCTGCTCCCGCTGCTTGGCATCGCCTGGCTCGAGCGCGCTGAAGTCCCCGATTCCGGTAAGCGTTGGCTCCTTCCTGCCGCTGCGCTCGCCCTCGCCCTGCTGCTCCGGGCACCCACCGACGCACGCGCTGTGGGCCTCGCCAATGACTGGAGCGCTGAAGACCTCGCCGCCATGGCGCTCGCCGCGGCGCCACCCGAGGCCGTTGTCCTCCCCGCGAGCGACAGCCTCATCGCCGGCACCCTCTTCCTGCAGGTCGCCGGCGACGCGCGCCCCGACCTCTACCTGCTCGGTCGTTCGCAGGCCTCGCGAGAGGCTTCGCTCCGCTACCTAGACGCACGCCAGCCCTTCTCGCTTCTCGGCGAACCACCGGAGAGCGGCGACCTTGCCGATCTCCGACCCCGCTTTGGACGACTCCTCGCACGGGCCACTGAGGCGGGTCACGCGGTGCTCTGGGAGCGTCTCACGCGCGACACAGACCTGCCGGCGGCAACGGCACTGACCGACTGTTGGCCTCTCGCCATCGCTACGCCGGGCGGTAGCTGCCCCGACGAACGAAGGCACGTTGACGGCGCGCTCGACCTCCGTTTTGGCCAGGCAGCGAGGGCCGCCTCGGGCGCATCGCTCGCACCCTACCGGGGTTGGCTCGCAGAGCAGCATGGCGCGCGAGGCTCCGATGCTGCGCGCGCGGGCGACTGGACAGGCGCCCTGCCCGCCTTTGCCGGAGCCGCGACCCTCGAGACATCATCGAGTCGACTCTCCAACCTTGCCGTTGCGCTCGCCAACCTGGGGCGCACAGACGAAGCCTTTGCTGCCCTCGAGGCC
Source organism: uncultured delta proteobacterium (assembly GCA_903873545.1). Classification (GTDB taxonomy): domain Bacteria; phylum Myxococcota_A; class Bradymonadia; order REDH01; family REDH01; genus CAIWGR01. Next base: position 32,393 of record CAIQPA010000291.1, on the reverse strand, counting down.
GGCTGGCGGCTCTATCCGCAGAGCACCAAGCTATGCGGCAACGCGGCAGCCTTCCCGACGACCAATCCCGAAGTCAGAGCCCGCTGGGCGGAACGCTGTCCGGCTCAGCCCTCGGAGTAGAAGGCGGAGACCGCCTCCACCACATAGGCCTGCTGCGCCTCTGTCAGCCCAGGGAAGATGGGCAGCGCGAGCGAGTCGCGCGTCGCAGCCTCCGCGTTCGGGAACGACGCTCCCTCCGGCACAAACTCAGCCAGCGAGGGCTGCTGCGCCAGCGTCTTGGGGTAGTAGACCGCGCTGCCGATGGAGCGCTTGTCGAGGTAGGCCGCAAGCTCATCGCGCCGCGGCGCACGGACGACGAACTGGTTGTAGACGTGGTAGAAGCGCCCGTCTGGCCCATCGTCGGCGGGCAGCGCGAAGGCTTCGGGCAACGAGGCGGCAGCGAAGAGCGCACGGTAGCGAGCTGCATTGGCGCGCCGCTCCCCTTCGACGGCGTGGAGGTCGGGGAGCTTGGCACGGAGGATGGCGGCCTGCAGGCCATCGAGGCGGGCGTTGTAGCCCAGGACAACGCTGTTGTACTTGGCCGCAAAGCCATGCTGCCGGACCATGCGGAGCTGCTGGACCTCTGCCTCGGTGCGGACGAAAGCCATGCCGCCGTCGCCGTAGGCGCCCAGGTTCTTGGCCGGGAAGAAGGAGACACAGCCAACATCGCCGAGCGTGCAAACAGGCTGGCCGTCAAGACGCGCGCCGAGGCCCTGCGCTGCATCTTCGATGATGCGCACATCGCTGCGACCAGCCTCCGCAAGCGCCGCACGAAGCGCGACAACATCGGCTGCGCGACCGAAGAGGTGCACGGCAATGACCGCCCGTGTCTGCGCCGTTAGCGCGCCGACCATCGCCTCCGGGGTCAGGTTGAGCGTCAGAGGATCCACATCGGCGAAGACGGGGCGGGCACCTACCAGCGCCACCGTGCTGGCCGTCGACATGAAGGAGTAGGCGGGCACGATGACCTCGTCGTCGCCCCCAAGCGCAAGGAGCCGAAGCGCAAGCATCAGGGCCGCTGTACCCGAGCTGGTTCCGACGCCGCGCCAGCCCGGAACCTCGAGCCATGCGGCGAGCTCCTCTTCGAGCGCGGCTGCCTCGGGACCGAGGATGAACTGCTGATGCTCGAGACAGCGGGCAACCGCCTGCTCAATCTCCGGCTTGCGGCGAAGGTGGAGCAACTTCATGTCGAGCAAGGGGACCGTCATCATCGCGTGAGCCGTCGTCGAAAGGTGGGTGCAGGGGTAGGACGCAGCGCGTCGGCACGGCGGCGGCAACCCTCCGCCCGCTCGCTCATACCAATCGCCGAAAACGCGGAGCCGAGCTGTTCCCACGGCCGGACATAGTCCAGTGCAACCAACGCCGCCCAGCTTCCCTCGACCGCAGGATAATCGGGCAGCCAGTAACGGTCGAACAGCTCCGCATTCAACCGCTCCACCTCCAGCGGGTGGGGCGGAGCTGCCCCGCGCGGCAGTACGCGATGGAGAAGGCCGGTCGGGTAGGTGGCGAAGTTCTTCGGGATACCGGACGAGAAGAGGTTGGTCACAAACAGCGGCCGGCCTGCATTAAAGACGGCATCGGCGAGCGCTACCGTGCTGACGGTATCGCCCTCCGGCTCCGGCAGTTTCAGTCCTGTGAGCTCGGCCATGCGGTCCCGGTACCAATCGTAGTGCATCATGGTGGGGTCGAGGTACTGCACATCGGCCCGCTCACCCAGCGCGGCCTGATGGTAGAGGAAGCCGAAGAGCCTGTGATCCTCGGTGCCCATAATGACTGCACCGGTCGGCACAGAGACGAGGACATTCTCGACATAGCGAGAGACGTCGGGGCGGTGATGCTCGCGGACCTGCTGAAACGACATCGCCGCTGCCAGCGTGATGAGCGCGCCGAGAATCGAGAACTGAACATCGTTTCGCAGCTCGAGCCGCCGAAACCAACCCTCAAATCCAAGCGCCACAAAGACAGAGCCGATTGTCAGCGGCAGCAGATAGAACCGCTCTACGACGCGCGCTGCAACACCCACAGGCGACAGGTTCAGCCGCGAAACAAAGAGCGGGCCAACACACACCAGCGTGACAACGAGCAGGAAGACGGCAAGGCGGGGCGGCATCTGCGCAAAGCGGTTCTGGGCCGTCAGCAGCCAGACGGTACCGCCAAGGAAGGCGATGAATCCGACCCAGTAGGTCTGCTCCATGACCGCGATGGTGAGCGCGCCCACCTGGGTCCAGGCATCAACCTTGTCTGCACGGATTCCGAGCTGCAGGGTGCCGAAGTCGGCGCGCAGGAGATGGTGCCACAGCCCCTGCAGGGTCGTGAAGTCACCCCAGACCCAGAGCGCCTCCGGATTGGCAGCCTGGCTTGAGAGGAGCGCGTAGGGGAGCAGGCCAACCAGGGCTGCGGCCAGTGCCCCACCCAGCGCGCGCAATGGCGCGCCCGACTCACGGATGCCGACCACCAACCCGTAAATGCCAATCGGCGCCATCAGCACCGCGGAGTGATGGTTGGCGAGCGCAAGCCCTGCGAGCAGACCAAGCAGGACTGCACGAAGGGCCCCGCGTTGCGGCGCGAAGGGGCCCGCTGCAGCAACCATGGCGACGCAGAGTGCCGCGTTCAGCACAAAGACCTCAGGGCTGGTTGCCAGCGACCAGGTGAGCGGTGCGAAGGCCCAAAACACGACCGCAACGCCCGCTGCCAGCGGCTCGGCACCCCAGGCGAGCGCCGCACGAAAGAGCGCCACCGCGCCACCCATTCCCATGAGCGCCGTTAGGAACGAGGCCCGAGCCGCGGGCGATGCAATGGGCACAAAGTCGAGCAGCCGCAGCAGCATCGTATAGAGCGGATAGCCGGGCGGATGCGCTACGCCGGGCCCCCCTGCCAGCGTCGCAAACTCGCCGGCGTCGCCACCCAGTACCTCGGTGGAGAGCGTCGCTGCGTAGACCACGGCGATGCAGCCGAAGAGCAGCACCATCAGCCCCTTGGGCCCCACCAGCCAGGCGAGGGTCTCGTGGCGCCCAGCCTGGCCCTCGCTATGCATACCGCACCAGCGTCAGCCAGAGGCAGAAGAGGAAGAGCGCCGCACCACCCCAGCGCAAGGCGCGAGGCCAGACAAAACTGCCGTCGGCGCGGAGACCAAACCAGGCAAACCCCGCCACCGCGCCCAGCCAGCCAACAAAGCCGACCGAACCGGCGAGCGCGAGCCAGGGATGGGGGCGGCGAGCCTCGTGGCCGTCGAGCTGCGCGAGATAGCGCGCCTGGTCGCCCGGCTGCGCCTTGCCCGAGGCGCGGCGCTCCGCAGCCATGCGCGCAGCAATCTCGGCATGTAGCCGGGGCAACCGCTCCGCGTGCGGCGAATAGAGACCGCGTGTCAGCATGATGGAGGTGCGCGCGCTCCGGAGCGCCACGAGCGCCAGTTCGGCCTGACCGCTCGCGTCGGCCTTGGCAGCAACCTGATCGAGCAGGGTCAGACCGGCCTCAGAGCAGCTGTCGAGCGGCACATACCACTCTGCCGCGTGCCGGGCGGCGAGCAGCGCCGATGAGAGATCGCCGGCGGCCAGAAAGCCCTCCGCCGCCCTGCGATCACTGCGGCACGAGACCGCGGCGCGACCGGCCGCTACCGCGAAGAGCGCCGCCAACAGCAGCACCACCACGCCCAGCCTCTTGGCGATCCGACCCGGGCCCCACGGCCGCTCATCAGGCGATTCGAGCATACAGCCTCAGATGAAGTCGCGGCGACGGAAGATGATGATCGCCGCGCCCATCGCCACTGCGATGTAGCCTAGCCCATAGAGCGTCGCCGCACCGAAGTAGGCGAGCCCGACAGGGTACCCGTAGGTCAGCTGCGTTGTGATGGTGAAAAAGTTGAGGTCGGGCGCCAGCGCCACAATCCCCTGCAGCAGGTGGCGCGCTACGGGCTCCTCCACCTTGACGACAAAGGCCGCCAGCTCCTGCACCAGACGACCGATAAGCCAGACCCCAAGCGTGATGAACCCCGACACATAGGGCGTCGAGAAGGAGCCACAGAAGAGCGCAAAGGAGGCGATCATCACCGACTCAACGTAGGTGAGCCAGAAGGCGCCCAGCAGCTGCAGGTCGACCGAGCCTCCACGCAGGAGCAGGGTCACCGAGAGCGCAGCCGCCATCAGCAGCAGCTGCACCGCCAGCGTCATGGCGATGCCGCCGAACTTGCCGAGGAAGTAGGTAGCCCGATCGATGGGCTTGGAGAGCACATTGTAGAGCGTCTTGCGCTCGATCTCCTGGAAGACCGAGGTGATGCCCAGAAAGATGGCGATGATGTCGCCGAAAATGTTGATGGAGAAGAGACCGATGTCGAGCAGAAACCGGCTGTCCTGGTTCACCGAGGCAGAGCCAAGCACCACCGAGAGAAGGATGAGCAGGATGGCGAAGAAGAGGATGGAGTAGAGGATCTTGTTCCTCACCGCCTCCCGGAAGGAGTAGAGCGCAATGGCCGCTACGGTCTTCATGGCGCCTCCTTTCGAGCAGCCTCAAGGAGGAAGATATCTTCGAGCCGCTGGCGGTGCGGCGCCACCGAAATGACAGAGCCTCCTGCCGTCAGCACCGCCTGCAGGAAGCCGTCCAGCGAGGCCTCCGGCGCGAGCAGATAGCGGGTTGTCCCAAGCGGCTCTCGGGTGGTCCGGGTCGCCAGCGCCGCCAACCCCGCGAGATGGGCCTCCTCGCCGCGTACGACAATCTCCACATCACGCAGCGATCCATCCACCAGTTCATCGAGACGGCCCACCTTTCGCACCGTGCCGCCAACCATGATCGCGACTCGGTCGCAGATCTGCTCCACATCGGGCAGGATATGGCTGGAGAAGAGCACCGTCTTGCCCTCATCGCGGAGCGACTCGATGATCTGTCGCACGTCACGCCGGCCCATCGGGTCGAGCCCCGATTGCGGTTCATCCAGGATCACGAGCTCGGCGTCGGGCAGCAGCGCCTGCGCCAACCCAACCCGCTGCAGCATGCCCTTGCTGAACTTGCGTAGCTGCTTGTCGCCCACCTGCCCCAGTCCGACACGGTCGAGGAGCTCCGGGATACGCCGCGCTGCCACCTTGCTCTCCATGCCATAGAGGTGGGCAAAGTAGGTGAGCAGTTCGTCGGCGCGGAGGTAGTCGTAGAAATGAGGGGTCTCGGGCAAGAAGCCGACCTTGGCGCGAGAGCTGGCCTGCGACGCATCGATGCCGAAGATGGTCGCGCGGCCGGCATCGGGCTTGATGAGCCCCATCAGCATCTTCAGCGTCGTCGTCTTGCCCGCGCCGTTGGGTCCGATGAGGCCGAAGATCTCGCCCCTCTCTACCGAAAACGAGGCCTGCCGTACCGCGGCAACCTGCTTGCGCCAGAAACCGATGCGGAAGGTCTTCGCCAGGCCGGAGATCTCGACCACCGTCTCTGTCGAAACGCTACCCATGAAGGCCCTCCCGCCACTCGCTCTCCACCAGACGCAACGCAGCTACCACGGTCTCCACCTCCGACAGCGCCATCTTCGGATGCAGCGGCAGCGAAAGCAACTCTGACGCGCCGGCCGTTGCCACGGGGTAGGCCTCGGGGCGCGTGCCGCACTGCTCGCGGAAGAAGGGCTGCGACGCACAGCTGTAGGTCCCCATGGTCGTCTCCACGCCAAGTTCACGCATCCGCGCGACGAGCCGTGGCCGCGGCGTCTGCCCGCGCCACCAGACCACGAAGGCCTGAAAGACAGCACCCGGGTCTCGCCAGCCCGACGGAATCTCCACCAGCGGCTCGTCCTGCAGTGCAGCCAGGTAGCGCTCGCCCAGGCTCCTGCGCGCTGCGATGATGCCCTCAAGCCGCTCCATCTGGCCCACGCCGAGCGCACCTCCCAGCTCCGAGAGCCGGTAGTTCAGGCCGGCATCCAGAAAGGTCATCCCCTCGACGCCGGGCTCCATGCCATGATTGCGCAGCCGGCGGAGCCGGCGGGCCAGCGCCGCGTCGCGCGTCACCAGCAGACCGCCCTCCCCCGTTGTCACGATCTTGCGCGGATGGAGGCTCACGCACCCAACCCAGCCGATGGTGCCCGCCATCGCGCCGCCAACCCGTGTGCCAATCGCGCAGGCCGCATCTTCGATCAGCCGGACCGAAGGCGCGCGCTCCTCCAACATCGCAGCCATCTCGACCACAGGCGCGGCTAGCCCGAACAGATGCACCGCAATCACCGCACGCGTAGATGGCGTCAGCGCAGCCTCCACCTCTGCCACACCGGGCGAGAGCGTTGCGGGGTCCATGTCGACAAAGACCGGCGTCGCCCCTTCGCGCACCACGCAGTTGGCCACCGAGGGCCAGGTGAAGGTGGGAAGGATGACCTCGTCGCCGGGCCGCAAATCCAGCGCCATCAGCGCCAGATGCACCGCCGCCGTACCGCTCGAGCAGGCCACCACTTCGGCACCAAGGAAAGCGGCCGCCAGCGCCTCCGTCTCTGCCACCATCTTGCCTTGAATCAGCATCCCCGAAGCAAGCACCTCGGCGATCCGCTCCAGATCGCGCGGCTCAAAGTTGGGGTGGCTGAGTCGAATCATGCGCCCTTCCGATACCAGGCGACCGTGCGCTCAATGCCTGCCCGGAGGTCGACCTCCGGCGCAAAGCCGAGCAGCGCTCGGGCACGGTCGATGCTCGGAATGCGTACCTCGATATCGGGGTAGTCTCGAGACTCAGAAACGATGGGCGACGAAGACCCCGATACCGCGACCACCAGCTCGGCCAGTTCTCGCACCGAGACGGTCGCCTCCGGATTGCCAAGGTTGAAGGCCTGCCCCACGGCCTCGTCGCGCTCCATCGTTGCGATGGTGCCCGTGACCATGTCGTCAACGAAGAGCCAGGAGCGCTGCTGCGAGCCGTCGTTATGGACCACGAGCGGCTCGCCGAGCAGCGCCTTGCGCACGAAGTGATGAATGGCGCCCTCCCCCACCTGGCGCGGGCCGTAGACATTGAAGGGGCGTACCGTCGCCACCTGCAGACCATGCTCCCGTCCAAAGGCGTGCGCGAGGTGTTCGACCGCCAGTTTGGCCGAGGCGTAGGTCCAGCGGCTCTGCGACACCGGGCCCACGGCTGTGTCGTCAGACTCCGACACATTGCGCGCCTGCCGGCCGTAGACCTCCGAGGTGGAGAAGACGACGACGCGGGGAGGGACAGGCTGCGCGACCGCGGCGTCGAGCACCGCAAAGGTGCCCTGAATGGCAACCCGCATGGTTCGGACGGGGTGGTTGAGCACCGTGCCAACGCCTGCAATCGAGGCGAGGTGGTAGACTTGGTCAACGCCCTGCATCGCTGCGGCTACACCCGGGCCATCAAGCACATCGCCACGCAGGAACGTCACCGCAGGGTGGGCCTCGAGGCCGGTTCCTCCGAGGGCGTTACGGGCGAAAGTGTCGAAGATTCGCACGTCGCAGTGCGCTGCCAGCCTGAGTGCGAGCGTGCTGCCGATGAAGCCTGCGCCACCTGTGATCAGGACAACTGGCCTGCGCGTTGTGAAGCTACTCATCACTCTGCCTCGTCGATGGTCGGGATGGCCAGGTCAGAGGCCGAAAAGAGGAGCCTCGGCTCGGGATGAAGCAGCAGTGCCGACTCGGCCGCTAGAACGCCCCAGTGGAGTTCGTTGCGAAGCGCGACGAGGACCTGCCGCTCCTGCAGGAGGGCATGAAGTTCGGGGCCTCGCAGCGCCTGGCCGAGCTGGGTGCGGAGCGAGCGCACCTGCTCTGAACCGTCATCTGCCAGGAGTCCGGTGCGGGCGGTCGCAAAGGCCTCGCCGCGGGTGCCAGATTTGCGCGCTACGGTGGCGGCGGCCAGACGAATCGTAGAAGAGGCATCCGGAGCATCAGCAGCTGCGAGCAGCGCCTGCCGGCCGAGCCGCTGCGCACGCTCCTTGTCTGCGTCACTCTCAGGCTGGTACTCGAACAGGTGGTTCACCGCGAGCATGGAAAGCAGCACCGAGTCGCCGGGAAATCGCTTCAGACCACGCTCGAGATGACGGATGGAGGCATTGACGGAGTCGTTGTTGATGACCGCGCCATACATGACGATGGTGCCCGCCCATTCGTAAACGATGCGATAGCGAGGATCGACGCCGACGACGGCGTCGATGTGCTCATCCATCCAGCGCGGGTCGCGGGCGAGACCGTAGGTCTGGGCAAACTGCGCGAGCGCGTTCAACCAGAGGAGGTCTGCAGCGGCCTCGTGGTGCCCCAGTGATAGCAGACGCCAGGTCGCTCCTGCAGAGGCAGGCCCGACGGCAGCGCTGCGCGACGGGACGGGCTCTGCAGCACGGAGAAGCGTTGCACTGAGTTTGGCTTGCGCGATGAAGGCCAACCCCATCAGACAGGCAAGAGCGGGCAGCAGAGGGGCCAACCGAGCAGGTTTCGATGTGGCAGGGGTTTGCACGGATCGACCAGCGAGACGGGAGCGACAGAGGCCTGCCGCAGACTCCAGAACGGTAGGCGAAACAGGCGCCGCTGTCATGTTCGGGGCAACGAGAAAGTGCCAGAAAGAGGCGACAAAAACGACGAGGGCCAACCCGAAGGCTGGCCCGTCATCCGACGCGCAATCGATTACTCGATTTCCTTGTCGATGTAGAGGCCTGCACCGCCCTTGATCTCCATCGCGACGACGGAGGCAACGCGGGTGAAGGTGGCGAACTCGCCGTCACCGTCAAGGTTGCCGAAGGCCGTAGCGGTGAACTTCGCCTGGTTGGTGGTCGAGCCGTTCGAGTTGTACTGGTAGGCGTAGTAGCTCGGGTCGGAGACCGAGAACTGCAGGGCATTCCAGGTGGGAACACCATCCCACGAGGAGGGGGCCGTCGTGACCTTCACATCCCCGATGGCGGTGAGGAGCGGCAGAGGACCTGCGGTGTCGGGGAAGCCCGCGGCGAGAATTCCACCGCCCGTTCCAGCGTGCTCGGAGGCGAAGTAGGTGACGGAGGCATCGAAGAGCTTCCGGACGTTCATCGTCGCTTCGGCGGTCTTGGAGCGCTTGATGTACTTGAGGAAGGCTGGGATCGCTACTGCGGCAAGGATGCCGAGGATCGCGACGACAATCATGAGTTCGATGAGGGTGAATCCCTTGCGGTTGCGGACGGACATGGTGCCTCGATGTCTTAGGGGGAGAGGGTAACGTGTGGAGTGTTGCACAAGCTGGGCCATTGTGACGATCTTCAGGCGCGCAAGCAAACAAAATAAGTGGCGCGAGGAAATACGGGGCCTTGCGCGAAAGGCATCGCCCGAAAGAGGGCCGCTGAGGGTCCCGCTGGCCGATGCCAGAAGAGACAAAAGTTGTCAGGCGGGGAACGGAGCGGACGAAAAACGCCGAACGGCGGTCCAAAAACGCCGAACGGCCGGCGATGAATTCGCCGACCGCCCGGGGTGACCGAATGGGTCGGGATCGATTACTCGATCTCCTTGTCGATGAAGAGACCGGCGCCGCCCTTGACTTCCATGTCAACGACCGCACCGACGCGGGTGAAGGTCGAGTAGATCTGGTCGCCGTCAAGGTCACCGAAGGCGGTAGCCGTGAACTTGGCGTCGTTGGTCGTGCCAGCCGAGTCGTACTGGTAGGCGAAGTAGGAGGGGTCAGAGACCGAGAACTGGAGGGCGTTCCAGGTGCCAACGCCGTCCCACGAGGAGGGAGCGGTCGTGATCTTGACGTCGCCGATCGTGGCGAGCGTCGGAAGGGTCGCGGTGGTGATGGGGAACTGGGCCGACACGATGGCGCCCGTCGCGAGGGTGTGCTCACCAGCGAAGTAGGTGACCGACGAGTCGTACAGCTTGCGGACGTTCATCGTCGCTTCGGTCGTCTTCGAGCGCTTGATGTACTTGAGGAAGGCCGGGATGGCGACCGCGGCAAGGATGCCGAGGATCGCGACGACGATCATGAGCTCGATGAGCGTGAAACCCTTGCGATTGTTGATGCTGTTCATGGCTTCTCTCCTCAAATGTGGTGGCGGAATTGCCACCGGGGTTGGATGTCTGGATAGATGCGACCTTCGTGCCAAGTCTGCAGAAGAGAAAGATCACATGGCAGCAAAAGACGATATGACAATGAAATGATTGGGTAAACTAGAAAAGAATGTTTTCGGACGCTTCGTGCCGAGTGACCGAGGGCGACAATGGCTATCCCGTGTACCTACGGACACCTAGCCGGCGCTCCCGCTCCTACGCCCAATTTTGTCAGCCGAGCGCTACCGCGGGTCTGTTTTTGGGCAGGCCCGGCTCACTCGGCCGAGTTCACGACGACCGGCACGCCCTCTGTCATGCCACTGGTGAGCACAAACCGCGCGTTGGTGCCGTCGCCGTCCTGATCGCTCACTGCAAACAGCTGCCAGTAGAAGGAGCCCGCAGCCACAGCATCACAGGCCTCCGCTGAGCTGAAGCTCGTGCCACTGATCGCAGGGGGCGTGCCACAGGTGTCTGCCGGTGTTCCCGACTGCACATAGAATGCAAAACGGCTCTGAGCCGGCACGTTGATGCCGAGCGCCGAGAATACGCCGTCGACCGGTGCGAAAGGGGCATCGACGCTCTGCGGTACCGCCGTGGGAGACCAGGCAGAGGCGCCTGCATACTGGCCCCGTGAGCTGCGGTAGGTCTCCTGCGCCGTGGCGAGGGAGGCAAAGAGTTGGTTGACCTTCACCTCGCGGCCCTTGCGGACCTGCTTGCCCCAGGCGACGGCGGCCAGGGAGGCAAGGACGCCGATGATCGAGACAACGATCATCAGCTCGATGAGAGAGAAGCCGCGGCGGTGAGATGCGTGAATTGGCATGAGCATATTCTCCGTGGAGGGTTACGAGGGGTCGTCGATGTCGCCGCCGTCGATGCCATACTTCTGCAGGCGGTAGCGGAGGGAGCGGAAGCTGATCTTCAGCAGGCCGGCGGCCTCGGTGCGAACCCCCGATGCCCGCTTTAGCGCCTTTGAGATGAGGGTGCGTTCGAGCTGCTCCACGATGGCCTCGAGATCAACGCCATCTTCGGTCACTTCGAGCGAGCCGCCGATCTCGATGGAGCGGACGGCCTCCTGCATCCCCTGGGGGAGCGAGTCACGCGTGATGAGCTCTGCGAGTTCCAGCGTGACGGCGCGCTCCACGATGTTCTCCAGCTCACGGACATTTCCCTGATACGGGTGGCCAAGCAGGCACTGCATGGCGTCCTTCTCGACGCCGCGGATCGTCTTGCTGAGCTCGGCTGCATACTTGGCGATGAAGTGGTGGATGAGGAGCGGGATATCGTCACGCCGCTCCCTCAGGGGCGGCAGGTGAAGTTCGATGACATTGAGGCGGTAGAAGAGATCTTCCCGGAAGGTTCCTGCCTTGACCATGTCGCGGAGGTCGCGGTTGGTAGCGGCCACCACGCGGGCATCCACGGTCTCTTCTGTGGCGGAGCCTACCCGCTTGATCTTCCGCTCCTGAAGGACGCGCAGGAGCTTCACCTGCATGGCCAGCGGCAGTTCACCGATCTCGTCGAGGAAGATGGTGCCACCCTCGGCAGCAGAGAATAGCCCCTTTTTGTCACCCGTGGCACCCGTGAAGGCCCCCTTGGTGTGACCGAACAGTTCGCTCTCGATCAGGCTCTCGGGGATCGCGCCGCAGTTGATGGGGATGAAGGCCCGCGAAGAACGGTCGCTCTGGGCGTGGATGGAGCGGGCGAACATCTCCTTCCCCGTGCCGCTCTCGCCGGTGATGAGCACCGTGGTTTTGGCAGGCGCGACGCGCGCGACCATCTCGTTCACCCGCCGCATGGCCTCGCTGGTCCCCACGAGCCCGACACCCTTGCGGGTGGTGGCGAGCTGCTTCTTGAGGAAGGTGTTCTCGCGCTCGAGCTGCCGGACATCGAGCGCTTTGGCGACCTGAACGATCAACTCATCGATCTTGAAGGGCTTGGTGATGTAGTCGGCCGCCCCCTCCTTCATGGCTGCGATGGCGGTGTCGGTGCTGGCAAAGGCGGTCATGAGGATGACCTGGGTGCTCCGGTCGGCAGCCTTGGCCGCAAGCAGGACCTCCATGCCCGACTTCCCGGGCATCTTGAGGTCTGTGAGGACGAGGTCGAAGTTGTCTTGCGCCAGCCGGATGCAGGCAATGTCGCCCGACTCGCAGAGCTCGATCTCGTGGCCCTCTTTCTTGAGGACAATCGCGGCGAGCTCGCGGATGCTGCGCTCGTCATCGACAACAAGGATCTTTGCCATGTTAGGACCTGGTGGGGAGCGCTGAGGCAGGGACGGGATGAGCCGCGGTACTGATCGCCGCCGCACGCACCGCCCCCCTTACCCGCTCGGAGGCTGTCGGCGCCACCTCCGTAGGAAGATCGGACGAGGAAAGCAGCGGCATCATGAGCACGAACCGGGCGCCGCCTCCTGGTGCGTTGTCTGCAAGCAGCACGCCGCCGAGCTCGCTGACGATGCGGTAGCTGGTCGCGAGCCCGAGCCCTGTCCCCGACTGCTTGGTCGTGAAGAAAGGTTCGAAGAGGTTCTGCCGTACCTCCTCGGTGAGGCCGGGGCCCGTGTCGTCGACCTGGACGGCGACGTAGGGGCTTCCACCGGAACCGAAGGCCATGCGGGAGGTTGTGATGCGGAGTCTGCCACCGCGCTCCATGGCCTGGCAGCCGTTGCGGACGAGGTTGACCAGCACCTGGCGAATGCGCTGCGGATCAGAGTCGAGGATCAGTTCGCCGGAGGCGTGGTGCATCATCTCGATGAGGATGCCATCGGAGATGCGGACGTCGATGGTGGCCATCTGAACCACCTCTCCCACCAGTTCGGTAAGCGAAAAGCGGCGGCGGCTCACCTGAATGGGGCGGGCATACTCCAGAAACTCCTCGACGAGCCCGTTGAGCCGGTCGACCTCCCGAACGACGATGTCTGTGAGCTGACGTTCTTCGGCTCCCTCCGGTGTGCGCTTGGCCAGCAGCTCCACGCAGCCGGAGATGGAGGCGAGCGGGTTGCGGATCTCGTGGGCGATGGCGGCGGAGAGTTTTCCGATGGCGGCGAGGTGGTCTCTGCGCTGCACCTCTACCTCCATCGACTTGAGCGCTGTCAGGTCTTGAAAGGTGAGGACGTAGCCGTTGGGGAGGCCGCGCGGATCGCGCAGGAGGGCGACCGACAGTCCAACAACGAGGTCGTCGCCGTTTGGCCGCCTGAGGGTGCCCTCCACTCGACCATCCGGCAGGGTTGCATCTCGGGTGGCCGCGGCGAGCAGGTCTGCCAGTTCGGGCAGGATGGTAGCGAGTGGCTGAAACCGGGCAGACTCTTCGGTGATCCCGGTGAGTTCTGCGGCGGCGGGGTTGAAGAAGGAGACGCGCCCGTCGAGGTCGAGGGTGACGAGGCCCGCTGAAAGGGAGCGGACGATGTTGTCGTTGAGGGCGCGGAGCTGTCGAATATCGAGCTGTCTGCGTTCGAGTTCCGAGCCCACCTGGCCGATCCGCTCAGCGAGGTAGCCGGCACCGAATCCGACAGCGTAGAAGGCGGCGACATGGACGACGACGTTGTCGAAGGGGAGCTGCTGCGAGGCGGTTGCCTCGGCGAAGAAGAGGGCAGGGACGGAGCCGAAGGAGCTGAACTGAATGACGAAGATGACGAGATAGCTGAGCGCGGCGATGGTGGCGGTAAAGAGCGCGCCCTGCCGGCCGCGGAGGATCGCACCCGTGAAGATGGTGAAGAAGAAGAGGAAGGTGAAGATAGACTCGATGCCTCCCGTCATGAGGACGAGCGAGGTGGCGAGGAAGGCGTCTCCGAGAATCTGGACGGGGACGAGGAGGTCGAGTTGGGCGGCGCGCCGCAGCCAGAAGGCGAGCCCGATGGTGCCGAGATAGGTGACAATGATGATGGCTGCGACGGCGATGTAGGTCGGGTCGGAGAAGCCAGCAGGGTCGTCAAGGTTGGCGATGACGGCGGAGCCCAACAGGAGTGAGGCGACCACCACCCGGAAGAGCATGAGCCATTCGAGCCGCTCGCGGAGCGACCCGTGAGGAAGCGGCGCGGCGCCCGTGTTGGGGTTCAAGGAGGCCCCCCGGCAGGTCGACTGCTAGCCAACATTGTCGGCCATGGTGAAGATGGGGAGGTACATGGCGATGAGCATGCCACCGACGATGCCGCCGATGAAGATCATCATGACCGGCTCAAGGAGTGCGGTGAGCGCGTCGACCGCGACATCGACTTCGTCTTCGTAGAAGTCGGCAATCTTGTTGAGCATGGTGTCCATGGCGCCGGTGGCCTCACCAACGCCGATCATCTGAACGACCATCTTGGGGAAGATGCCTGTCTCGGCGAGCGGCTCCGCCATGGTTCGGCCTTCGGAGATCTTCTCACGAACACGCATAATGGCCTGCTCGATTACCTTGTTTCCAGCGGTGCGCGAGACGATCTCGAGTCCATCGAGGATGGGCACGCCGGCAGATACGAGGGTGCCTAGGGTGCGGGTGAACTTAGCGACGGCCGACTTACGGATGAGTGTTCCAAAGACGGGCGTGCGGAGCATGAAGGAGTCGAAGAGGTATCGGCCTTTCGGGTTGGCGACCAAGGTTCGGAAGCCGGAGATGGCTCCGAAGATACCGCCGATGTAGATGTACCAGTTGCTGGCGAAGTTGTCGGAGAGGTCGATAACGAACTGGGTGGGGGCGGGGAGCGCCTTTTTTCCCATCGATTGGAACATGCCCTGGAAGGTCGGAATGACCTTCCAGAGAAGGACGATGACGACAATGAGCGCGATGGCTGCGATCGACAACGGGTAGGTGAAGGCGCCGGCAACCTTCCGGTTCAGCTTCACCGACTTTTCGATGTAGATGGCGAGCCGGTTCAAGATGGTGTCGAGAATACCGCCCACCTCACCGGCTGCGACGAGATTGACGTAGAGTTCGTCGAAGACCTTGGGGTGCTTGTTGAGCGCGGTCGCGAAGGTGGAGCCTGTCTCGACGTCGTTTTTGACCGAGAGGATGATCTTGGCGAAGCTCTTGTTGGGTTCGCCGTTGCCGAGGATCTCGAGGCACTGCACGAGGGGCAGACCTGCGTCGATCATGGTGGCGAACTGACGGGTAAAGATAACCAGCTCTTTGTTGGTAACGCCGCCGCCAATGGAGGGGAGCGCGAAGTCCGCAGACTTCTTTTTGATCTTTCCAGGCTGGATGTTCTGGGCCCGGAGGCGGTTGATGACATCGGCCTCGTTTTCGGCCTGCATCTCGCCGGAACTCTCTTCGCCGGTGCGTGTACGTCCTTCCCAGAGATAGGTCGCCATGGTGGTTGCTCGGGTCTGTTAGGAGGAGTGAGGCCGAGTACCGCCACCGTGGCCGCTGAGCATACTTTTGAGCTCATCGACATCGGTGGAGCGGTTAATCGCCTCGTCGACGGTAATCTGCTTGCGCTGCAAAAGCGAAAACAGGGACTGGTTCATGGTTTGCATTCCGAACTTCCCGCCGGTCTGCATCTGGCTGTAGATCTGGTGAAGTTTGTCTTCGCGGATCAGGTTTCGAATGGCGGGCGTGATAACAAGCACCTCGAGGCACATCACGCGACCCGTACCGTGGGCCTTGGGCGCGAGCTGCTGACTGACGACACCTTCGAGGACGAAGGAGAGCTGCGCCCGCACCTGGTCCTGCTGGTGGGAGGGGAAAACATCGACGATGCGGTTGATGGTGGCAATCGCGCCATTGGTGTGGAGCGTCGCGAGGGCAAGATGGCCTGTCTCGGCGACCTGGAGGGCGGCCTCGATGGTCTCGAGGTCCCGGAGTTCACCGACAAGGACCACATCGGGATCCTGACGCAAGACGTAGCGGAGCGCGGTCTTGAAGCCGCCTGTGTCGGAGCCGACCTCACGCTGGTTGACGATGGAGTTCTTGTGGGGGTGGAGGAACTCGATCGGGTCTTCGATGGTAAGGATGTGGTGGTGCTTTTCCTCGTTGATCTTGTCGATCATGGCCGCGAGGGTAGTCGATTTACCCGAGCCAGTGGGGCCGGTGACAAGCACCAATCTGCGCTTTTTGTTGGCGAGTTCGCCGAGCGCGGGCGGCAGCGAGAGTTCGTCGAAGGAGCGGATCTTGAAGGGGATCTGGCGGAAGACACCGGCGACGGCGCCGCGCTGCATGAAGATGTTGGCGCGGAACCGGGCGAGCGCTTTGACGCCGAAGGAGAGGTCGAGTTCGTTGCTCTCTTCGAACTTCTGCCGCTGGCTGTCGGTGAGGACGGAGTAGCAGAGCTGGCGCGTATCTACGCTCGTCAGCGCGGGGAGGTTGAGCTGCTGCAGGTGGCCGTCAACACGGACGCGGGGAGGGCTTCCAACGGTGATGTGGAGGTCGGAAGCACCCTGCTCGTGCATGACCTTGAGAAGCTGATGGAGGTTGGCCACAACAGAGCCTTGCGCCGGAGTTCGACTAGTCGGGGGCTGAGCAGCGGACGACCTCTGGGATGGTCGTCACACCCTCGAGGAGCTTGGTGATGGCGGCCTGCCGCAGGGTCTTCATGCCGAGGCGGATGGCCTCGTTCTTGAGCTCGGCGGCCGAGAATCCCTGGAGAATGCACTCTTTGAGTCCGTCGTTGATGACGAGGACCTCGTAGAGCGCGACGCGGCCCTTGTAGCCGGTCCCGTTGCAACGGGTGCAGCCTGTGCCTCGCCCCTTGTAGAGCTTGGTCATCGGGATGAGCTCTTCGGGGACCTGGACCTCGCGGAGGGCGGCCTCGTCGAGGGGGATCTCCTCTTTGCACTCGCCGCAGACGCGGCGCGCGAGACGCTGGGCGACGATGACGTTGAGGGCCGCTGTGACGAGGAAGGGCTCGATGCCCATGTTGAGCAGACGGGAGATGGTCGACGGAGCATCGTTGGTGTGCAGGGTCGAGATGACCATGTGGCCCGTAAGCGCGGCCTTGATGGCGATTTCGGCGGTTTCAAAGTCTCGGATCTCACCGACCATGATGATGTCGGGGTCCTGCCGGAGGAAGGAGCGGAGCGCCGCGGCGAAGTTGAAGCCGATGGACTCGGCCATCTGGCACTGGTTGATGCCGGGGAGGTTGAACTCGACGGGGTCTTCTGCGGTCGAGATGTTCTCGCTCGACTTGTTGAGTTCTGCGAGCGCCGAATAGAGCGTGGTGGTCTTTCCGGAGCCTGTGGGGCCGGTGACCAGACACATGCCGTAGGGGCGGTGGATGCAGTCCTTGAAGGCGCGCAGGGGCTCGGCCTCGAAGCCGAGTTTGGTCATGTCGAGCTGAAGGTTGCCCTTGTCGAGCAGACGCATGACGATTTTTTCGCCGAAGAGCGTGGGGCAGACGGAGACGCGGTAGTCCATCTCCTTGTCTTTGCCGAGCTTGAGCTTGATACGACCGTCCTGCGGGAGGCGGCGCTCGGCGATGTCGAGCCGGGCCATGATCTTCATACGCGAGGTCATGGCGTTCTTGAGCTTGAGCGGCGGCTTCATGACCTCGTAGAGGACGCCGTCGATGCGGTATCGCACGCGCATCTCTTTCTCATAGGGCTCGACATGGATGTCGGAGGCATTGCGCTTGATGGCATCGACAAGGATGAGGTTGCAGAGCCGGACGACGGGTGCGTCGTCGGCGCTCTTGGCGAGGTCGGAGAGGTCGATGGCCGCGCTTCCGCCGCCGTCGCCGTCACCATCGCCATCGGCGTCGTCGAAGTTGAGGTCGCGCCAGAGGCCCTCCACATCGACGCCCTTCTCGTAGTACTTGGTGATGGCCTCGCGGATGGCCGCCTCGGAGGCTACGACGACCTCGATGTTGTAGGAGGTGAGGAACTTGAGGTCGTCGATGGCCGTCAGGTTGGACGGGTCGGCCATGGCGACGATGAGGGTTCCGCCGGCGCGGTTGACGGGGATGCAGAGGTGGCGCGTGGCTACCTCCTTGGGCACGAGATCGATGACCTCGCGCTTGATGTCGAAGTCGGCCAGCGAGATGGAGGGGACTCCATAGGCCTTGGAGAGGAACTGGGTGAGTTCCGTCTCGTCGATGAAGCCTAGCTTGGTGAGCGTGTAGCCAAGCCGCTCCCCCGACTGGCGCTGCTCGTCGTGGGCCCGCTGGAGCTGGGCAAGCGAGATGAGGTTCTCGCGGACTAGAAGTTCTCCGAGGCGACCACCTGACGACATGAAATGACCTCCGCTGCGCGCGTGGACTTCCGCTCACGCGACGAACTAGGTAACAAGTGGAGATCGGAGGTGTCAACGAAGCCGAGCGGCTCCGACAGCTCCGAACGATCCCCCTACCCTGGTCGATGATGTCTGACGCAACGCCCAAGAAGCGCGCTACCCCGGCGGCGAAGCCCGCTCCTGCCCCCCCATCACCAGATTCAAAGGCAGCGCCCGCCGCAAAGCCGGCTGCAAAGGCCGCACCGAAGAGCGAGCCCAAGCCGGCGCCTAAGGCTGCAGCCAAGCCCAAGACGGCTGCAAAGGCAGCGCCCGCACCGAAGAGCGAGCCCAAGCCGAAGATCGCTGCAAAGGCCGCACCGAAGAGCGAGCCCAAGCCGGCTGCGAAGGCGGCTGCAAAGGCCGCACCAAAACCCACGCCCACGCCGAAGACCGCTTCAAAGGCTGCTCCAAAGAGCGAGCCCAAGCCGGCTGCGAAGGCCGCACCGAAGAGCGAGCCTACTGAATTTTCGACGCCAACCTCTAAGCCGGTCGCCAAGCGGCTGCTGGTGACCGGTGCGACGGGCTTTCTAGGGCGCCACGTGGTTGCGGCAGCGAAGGCGGCTGGATGGATTGTGCGGGTGCTGGCGCGACCGACTTCAAACCTGGGGCCGATTGCCGGTCTCTACGATGAGGTTCATACGGGTGATGTGACCGACGCCTTATCGCTTCGCGGTTCATGCGAGGGCGTGTCGGCAGTGGTTCACTGCGCCTGCGCCGTTGCTTCAACCTTTGATGCGGGGCGCGCGGCCGATGCGGCCTTCATGGCGGTCAATGCAGATGGAACGGCCAACCTGGCCGACGAGGTGATGACGGTTCCGGGGCTGCGCTTTGTGCAGGTCTCGAGCACGGCGGCGATGGGTGCACCGCAGACTGCGGTGGTGGGGCCAGACAGCCCGTGCCAGCCGAAGACGCCCTATCAGCGGTCGAAGCGGGCGGCGGAGCTGCTGCTGCTCGAGCGGGCGGAGCGGGGCCTGAATGTGGTCATCGTCCGCACCTGCGTTATCGCCGGTCCAGGCAAAGAGCGGAGCGAACTGCTCAAGATGTTCAAGCTGGTGAAGGCGGGCCTGTTTCCCTTCCTGGGCAACAATCTGGATATCCAGAAGCCGCTCATCGACGTGGATGATGTGGTGCAGGCGCTGCTTCTGGCGACGGAGCGAGGGACGGGTGGCGGTGTCTATCTGGTGACCTCCGGTGGCCGGCACACCATGCGCGAGATCTTGGAGGTGGCGCAGTCGCTGACAGGTGGACCTCGGACCCACGTCGCCATTCCGGTGGCCGCGGCCCGTCTGGCAGCACGCGCCTTCGCGCAGGCCGGCAGGTTCCTGCCAGACTGGAATGTGCCCATCACCGATGAGCGGATCGACCTGTTTCTGGCCGACCGCCAGATCGACATTTCGCGCGCGGAGCGCGAACTCGGCTATGTGCCGAAACACCAGAGCGTCGAAGAGATGCTGGGTGCGACCTACCGGTACTATCGGCAGAGAGGGTTGATATGAGCCAGACGAAGTTTGAGGGCGCTGTTCGGCAGCGCGAGACAGAGCCGCTTGGCATCACCTACGACCGGCTTCGGCTGGATGCGCTGCTCACGCGGCTGGTGCGGGAGCGGGGGATCAAGACGGCGCTGGAGCTTCCGGCCGACGGGGCGAAGGCGATGCCCAGCATCTACAGTTTGGCGCTTGCGCGGGCAGGTGTGCATGTGACGCTCTATCGCCCGGAAGAGCAGGGGCTCGATGTCTGGCGCAGGCTCGGACTCATCGACAAGGTGACGGCTGTCTATGAGGGGACGCCGGCTGCAACGGGGCTGCCGGATCGGTCGTTCGACCTGGTTTGGAACTTCGTGTCGGTAGGATTTCGTCCGGATTTTGGCGACATCATCGGTGAGATGGCGCGGCTGTCGAACCGGCATGTGCTGACGGTGCACTGCAACGGTTTCAACTGGGGCTACCCATGGCACAAGCTTTTGCACGCGGCCTTCCGGCTGCCCTGGACGCATGGCGAGACGGCCTACTTCTTCCCCAATCGGGTGCGCGACGTCTACCGCGGTCGCGGCCTGCATCCTGCAGAGTTCGGCCATTTAGACATGCCGTGGTGGCCCGACCCGCCGGGCTTCCGCGATGTGCGGCTGCACCTTTCGGGCGGCGACCGGGTTGAGGACCTGGAGTGGACGGCGCCCATCGAAGCCATCTACGCGGGCGGCGAAGTGCCGAAGCTGGTGCAACGGTTGGCGAAGATTGAGGAGAGCGAGATCCCGACGCCTGTTCGGACCGTCTTCAGCCATCTCTTCTATCAGCTCGGTGAGAGGACCAGCGCGTGAAGGTTGTCGTCGAGAGGTCGGGGGTAGCCCGGGCGGACGACGAGGCTGACGAAGAGGTTGCGCCGCGGGAGAATCCGTTTGAACCGCACGCGGTCTGGTACTGGCCCGTGGCGGTATTTCTCTGTCTGCTCGCACTGGCGGTTGTTTGGGTGCCGGCCTTTGTGCCGGGCCAGGACACGCCGGTGCACGCCTTCTTTGCGCGGGTGCTCCGGGAGCGGGGGCTGTTCGAGGGGATGCTGGAGGGGCGTTTCGCTCCAACCTCGCAGCTGTCGGTCTATCTGAGTGTTCCGTTCGCTTCGCTGGAGCCGGCGCTGGTAGGCAAACTCACGCGGACGGTGGCGGGCGGCCTGCTGCTGGCGGCGATGCTGCTGTGCGGTCGCGAAACGGGCGAGCGGCGGCCCATCGGCTTTCTGCTGGCGCCGGCGCTGACCTGCGCCTTTCCGCAGGCGATGGGATTCGACAATTTCGCGCTCGGCATGGCGCTGGGGGTGCTCACGATTGCGGCAACGCTGCGGGCGCTTTCGGGTCGTAAGATTTGGTATCTGCTTGGGTTGATGGTGGCTGGTATGCTGCTGGCAATCACACACGCAGTAGCGTTCGGTTTGACCGCGGTGGTGGCAGGGATGCTGGCGCTGCTGCTGGCGACCGACCGATTGAGCACCCGGTTTGCCCGGGTCGGCCTGACATTGATCGGGTTTCTTCCGGGGGGGCTCTACGCAATCTGGGCCACGCTCGTGGTGACTGCGACACAGGCAACGAACGGCGTCTCGGAGGGGCTGGGCGTGCAGCGACTCCCGCTCTTGGAACAGATTACGAACCTGTGGGATGTATCGTTCGGCGGGTTCTCCGCGTTCGGACTGCTGCCGGTCATCGTGGCCTTCACTGCGTTCCTGCTGCACCTTCGTGGGCGTTCGGAGGGTGGGCGCCGCACGCGGCTCTTTGTGGGCGTAGCGACCGCGGCGCTCCTCGGCCTCTACTTCGCGGTGCCGTTTCACATTCCGGGTTGGGCCTACGCGCAGCCACGTGTGCTGGCGGCGCTCTTTACGCTGCTGCTGCCCTTCGCCGCTTGGGGCGGGAAGTGGCGGCTCTTTCTGCCGGCCTACAGCGCGCTCATCGCGGTCTTCCTCGGCGCAAGCCTCGTGGGAGCAACAGCGATGGGCGAGGAGGTCCGGACGGAGGTTTCACGGATGGGGCGGACGGGCCCCGGGCTGGTGATGCCTGCTGTGGTCTCGGGCGGCCGCACCTCTCCGAACAGCTATGTTTCACCGCTTCAGAACGCAGCCTACTACGCCCTGTGGGACGGCGGTGCGCTGCCGGAGATGTGGGTCAGCAACGCGGCGATTCATGCCGTGCACGGCGTTGCCGGCGTGCTGACGCCGCCGGCGCCACCAGCCTACTTCGCGCGGTCGCTGGCCTGCGACGGTCCGGAGGCCTGCGAGACTACACGGCGGCGGTTTGTAGACCGCATCGCGACGCAGGGCGTGCACTTCTCCCGGACGCTGCTCGTGGGCGCAGACGATGGCATGTTGGCGCAGTTCGGTGCGCGGGGATTCGTGCCGGTCGCACCGGCGCAGTTCACCGCGCATCCCGGTTCTGCGCGGGTTCGATTCCGGATTCCTCCGGAGGCTGCAACACGACCGGTTTCGATCAGGCTGGGCTACACGGACTCGATTGGCTGGTTCGCCGGCATGACACGCCCGCCTGGCCAGATTCCGGCCGACGGAATGGCCGAGGCCCGGTTTGGCGGTCTGCCCGCGGGCGTCACACAGCTGATGATCACGCTCGACGCGTCGAAGGAGGCTGCTGCGCATTCCCTCTATCAGGTGGAGTGGGAACAGGGCGCGGGCCGAGAGCAGGTGGTGACGCTCGGGGTCGAGCCCTAGTCGAGGGGGAGGTTGAGGCGGAGTGCCAGCTCGCGCACGGCGGGGTGGTCGGGTGCTCGCTGACGGAGCCGGCCCCAGTAGGCGTCGCGCTGTTCGACGGCGGCGGGGCCCAGTGAGCCGTAGAAGAGGACGAGGAGGCTGTTGCTCTGGACGCCGTCGGGCGACGCTGCGTGCATGCGGAGGAGCTCATCCTCGATTGCCGCAAGCTGGCGGCGCTCGCCAGCGGCCGCGCGTAGGGCCGCGCCAAGCGAGGCCACGGGATCGGAGGGGCGAATGAAGCGTAGCGCCTGCGCCTCGAGCGAAGGGTAGCGGCCGCGACGGGCGTAGATGGTGGCCGGTTCGGACCAGAAGAGGGGCACGAAGGCGGGGTCTCGGTCGAGGAAGCCGAAGGCGGGGCTGACGCCGGGATTGGCGGCCAGCACCCAGTCACTGGGCATTCGTTTCTCGAGGGCGCGGAAGGCGGCAGGATCGTCCTCTGCGGTCACGCAGTCGAGGAAGAACGGTGCATCGAAGACCATGTCGTTGCGGCCATCGACCAGCGTCTGCAAGCGCGGTGCGCCGGCCCAGATGAGGTAGCCGCCGAAGTGAAAGGCGTTGTGGACGCGGGGCCCGAGTGTGTGGGTCTGAGCGAAGGCGATGGCGGCCGCCGGCATCTGCGGCGACTCGCCCACACCCAGTTCGTGGACCGCGGTCACTTGGATGAGCGCGGCGCCCATTGCCGTGGCGGCAGTCACCGCCGAGGCCGACCGCAACGCTGGCAGCCGGAAGGCTTGGCGCTCGGCGAACCAGACCAGGAGCAAGATCGCGGCGGCGGCGAGATAGGGGAGCCAGCGCACCGACCCCGGCGCCTGGGCGAGGAAGAGGAGAAGGACCGCCGCTGGCCAGGCGATGCCTGCGAAGGCTGTATCGCCAGATGCGAGCCTGCGGAGAGCGATGAGGGCCGCGACCAGTGCGGAGGCGGTGAGGAGAAGGAGCGTCGGAAAGTGCTGCCAGGCCTCGTGCAGGGAGATGGGCTGGAACTCGGAGACATGCTGGCGGTAGATTTCGGTGTTCATGACACCGAAGGTGGAGGTGAGCAGTCCCTGGCCTGCGGGGTGCATCAGGGCGGCAACGAGGGGCGCAACGGTGAGCAGTGCCGCAGCGATGAGGCCACGGCGATCGGGCGGTGGCCCGAAGAGCTGTCGCGCTGGGTTCCAGCGCGCGAGAAGTCGTGCCGTCACAAGGTAGAGGAGCAGGCCTACGAGAAGCGGCGCGATGGCGAGGCCGCCGCGATGGAGCTGGAGCCAGGTGACCACGAGCATCGCGGTGGCCCCGAACCAGGCGGCGAGTTCACGCCCTGGTGCGCGGCGCTGCGCGGCCGCGCGGGCCTGCTCCAAGAGGACCAGCGCGAGTGGAAAGAGGGCGAGGGTGAAGAGGCGCGGCCGGGGCGTGGCGCTCATCGAAACCGCAGCAAGGTAGAGAGCGGCGAGCAGCACGGGCAGGAGGCCGCCACGTCGCGGCGCGAGCGACTGGAGCGCGGCGGGCAGCGGCAGGAAGAAGAGCGCACCTAACAGCGCAATGGCTGCATATCCTGCAACGGAGAAGGCGCCCCAGAGGAGGAGGTCGCCGCCGAGGTCTTTGACCCGCCACGGCTGTCCAAAATGGGAGAAGGAGAAGGGGTCGGTGGGGAGTGTGGAGCTGGTCGCTGCGGCGAGCCTTCCTGTTGCGAGATGCCAGAAGGCATCGGGGTCGCCTGTGACCCTCCACGTCGTGGCGAGCCCCAGCAGCAGCCCTGCGACGAGCAACAGCCAGAGACCGCCTGGCGGGGCAGTCCGAGGAGCTGGCTGATGCGTGTTTCCGTCCATGTTTCCAGCGTCCGAGAGAGAGCTCACTGCTACCGAGTGGCGGCGGTGGTTCGCAAGCCAAATGCCGTGGCGCGGGTGGAGTTTGGCTGCTGCCCCTGCTAGCCGAGCAGGGAGATGCTGTCTTCTGGAGGCGCCCTTGCAACGCGAGCAATTTGAGCTGCATGCTGAGTTGGAGTCGCGCCACTGGTGGTTTGTGGGTCGCCAGCGCGTGTTGCGGGCCATCGTGGAGCGGCTGGGCAGCCCCGGCGCCGGGGCAGAGATGTTTGAGTTCGGCTGCGGCACCGGCGGGACGCTGGCTGCGGTCGGGAGCGGCTATCGGTGCGCGGGTGTCGACCCGGACGCGGCGGGGATTGCGGCGGCGCAGCAGCGCTTTCCGCAGCTTCACTTTACGGTCTGGCAGCCGGGTGAGCCCCTGCCGGCGGCGCTCGGCCGGGCCGAGGTGGTTTTGATGCTCGATGTGCTGGAGCATA
Source organism: uncultured delta proteobacterium (assembly GCA_903873545.1). Lineage (GTDB taxonomy): Bacteria > Myxococcota_A > Bradymonadia > REDH01 > REDH01 > CAIWGR01. The sequence continues at coordinate 7,718 of CAIQPA010000291.1, read as the reverse complement.
TTGAGCGCTCGAGAGAGGCGCTGGCTGCGGTTCTGGAAGCGATGAAGCCGGGTGCACACCTGCTCATCACGGTACCTGCAGACATGAGCATCTGGAGCGCGCACGACGAGCACTTTGGCCACTATCGACGGTACGATGAGGAGATGCTGCGCTGGGAGTGGAGCGGCCGGCCTGTGGAGGTTCGCCTGCTGAGCCACTTCAACGCGCTGCTCCATCCCGTGGTGTCGGCAGTGCGTCGCGTGAATCGGCTGCGGGGGCGGTCGTCGGGCGAAGCGGGGACCGATCTCTCCATGCCGCCCGATGCCGCAAATTGGCTGCTGACGCGGCTCTTTGCGGGAGAGCGGCGCGCGCTTGTTTCGGCCATCGACACGGGGCTTCCTGCCTATGCGCGCGGGGTGAGTCTGGTTGCGCTGCTTCGGAAGCTTCCTTGAGTCGGGTGATGCTCGAGACGTTGACCCTGGTTGTGCCCTGTTACAACGAGGCGAATCGCTTCGATGCGGGCCGATTCGGAGAGGCACTCGGGCGCTTTCCCGGGCTGCAACTCCTGCTGGTGAACGACGGCAGCAGCGATGGGACGGAGGCGGTCATTTCAGCCTTTGCCGCGACCTCGGCAGGGCGCGTTCGGACGCTCTCGCTGGCGCAGAACCGCGGGAAAGCCGAGGCGGTCCGGGTGGGGATGCAGGACGCGTTGGGAAGCGGGGCTGCGTGGGTTGGGTTCTGGGACGCCGACCTCGCCACACCGCTTGAGGCGCTGGAGGAGTTTTCGGCGGCGGCGGCACGCCACGGCGAGGCGCGAGCCTTGATCGGGTCACGCGTTAGGCTGCTGGGCAGGGAGATCGACCGCAATCCGGTTCGCCATGTGCTGGGTCGGATGTTCGCAACGGCGGCCTCTGTGACGCTCGACCTGCCCGTCTACGACACGCAGTGTGGCGCCAAGATCTTTCTGGCAGATGAGACGCTCCGGAGCGCGCTGCAGGAGCCCTTCGCGAGCCGCTGGATCTTCGATGTGGAGCTGCTCCAGCGCCTCGACACTGCATGGCTGCGCACGACCGGGCGGCGTGCGACAGCCTATCTTATCGAGGTCCCCCTCCTGGCCTGGCAGGATGTGAAGGGGAGCAGCGTGCGCGGTCGTGACTTCTTGCGGGCCGGTGCGGAGCTGGCGGTTATCCGCAGCCGCCGGGCTCGCTAGGGAGTGCGACGCTTCGCCGGCTTGGGGCTGGCGGCTGGTGACGGTGCTGCAGGCTGCGCGGCGGGAGCGGAGGCTCCACTGCCTTCGGGGCGCGCGACCTCGACCTCCATGTCGGGATGGTTCTTCTGCGCGAGTTCGGGGCGGAGGCGGAGTGCCTCTTGTGCAAGCGCGTCTGCAACCTGCGTGCGCCCCATCTTGCCTTCGACGTAGGCGAGTCGGACCATCGCGACCGCGTCGGTGGGGTTGAAGAAGAGGACCCGCTCGAAGCGCGCTTTGGCCTTGGGCAGGTTGCCGAGTCGCATGGCGATGATGCCAGACTGGAAGAGCGCGTAGTTGTTTTCGGCGTCGCGCGAGAGCGCCTGCTCGGCATAGGTCTCCGCTTCGGCGTAACGGCCGAGTCGGATGAGGGTGATCGCGGTATCGAGCGGGACCTGTGCTCCGAGGCGGGGTACGGTGCAGAGGTGTTTGAGGATGTCGACGACCTCCTCGCCTCGGCCCTGCTCGACGCGGATGAGCGCGAGGACACGCAGCGCCTCCGGATGGTTGGGGAAGGGTTTGAGGATCTGGCGCAGATGCTCCTCTGCGAGGTCGAACTTCTTGAGGAGCGCGTAGCTGTTGGCGAGGTTCATGTGGGCGACGTAGAAGTTGTCCTCGCCGGGCTGGGCGAGGCTCAGCACCTGACCGAGGGCCTGGATGGCGGCTTCGATCTGGTTGCGGTTGCGGTACTCGAGGGCGAGTTGGAGCCGGGCGCGCTGCGAGGTGGGGAAGGCTTCGAGGACCCGCGCGGCGAAGGCGACGGGGTCGGAGAACTCCTTGTTGCGTGCCTGAACGCGCGCGCCGTAGCCACCAGCGACGAGCGCGGCGACTGTCAGGGCGACGAGCGCGCGGCGGGGCGGTGCTGCAAAGGCCAGTTCGAGACCTCGGGCGACGATGACAGCCAGTCCGATGAGCGGCAGATAGAGGTAGTGCTCCGCGAGGAGCTCGTGGTGGGGAATGATATGGCTGACCGGCAGCATGGTCACGCCGAAGAAGAGGAGCCCGAAGGCGACGATCGGGGCGCGCGCGACGGCAAAGAGTCCGCCGAGCCAGACCAGGCCGACGAAGGCGAGGCCGACGAGAGCGCGCGGGTCTGAGAAGCCGGCCGCGTTGGGGAAGGCGCTGTAGTCACCGACGAGTCGCGACGGGTAGGCGATGAGTTCCACGTAGCGTCCGTAGGCAGCCATGACGGTCGCGACATGGGTGTGGAGGCTGTCGCCGCGGATGTTCTGGGAGATCTGGGTCACGTGGCCGACCTTTACGGCCCAGAGGACAAAGATAACGCTGGCGCCGGTGACGATGACGATGGGGATGAAGAAGCGGTAGACGGCGGAGAAGATGGGCCGCCAAGGGCTGGGAAAGGCGATGCCCTCGCTGGCTGCAGCCATCATGGGAGCGAGCGCCACCATGAGCAGGAGGGTGGCCGGGACGGTCGCAGCCATCTCTTTGCTGAACATGCCGAGCAGGAAACAGCTCGCCGCCACGACGCCGCCGAACCACTTCCGCAGGGTGCTCTGCGAGGGCTGCGGCGCAGCGAGCAACGCAGCCACGTAGAAGAGGGTCACGAGCAGATCGCGGCGGCCAGACATGTAGGTGACGGTGTCGGTGTGGACGGGGTGAATGGCCCAGAGGACGGTGCCGATCGCGGCGGCTCGCGGGTCGCGGATGACGCGACGGATGAGGTTGTAGACGAGGAAGGTGGTGATGCCGTGGAGGAGCAGGTTGGTGAGGTGGTAGCCGTAGATCTCGCGTCCCCAGATGCGATAGTCGATGGCGAGGGACATGTAGCGGACGGGCCGGTAGGAGCAGGCGTCGATGGTCGGCAGGGTGAGGACCTCGCCCCACGTGTCGACACGCCAGCACGAGGTGTCGCGCCAGAAGATGAGGTCGTCGAAGGCAAGTCCGGCGTTGAGCGCTGACTGGAAGGTCAACACGGCGAGGAATGCTGCGAGGATTCCCGCCAGGAGCGGAATGCGAGAAGACTGCATGGGACCGGCGCGGCGAGACGAGTGACGAGCCGACGGCACGGCTGCGATGAAGGGTATCGTAGCGGAGTGGCGTCGAAAGGGATAAGAGAAAGCGGCGGCTCGGCATTGGCGAAAGCGCATCCGATTGCCCGTCGCCCTACCCGGGATCTCCTCTTGTACGCCTTCCGATTCGACATGGCCCGTCGCGCTCTGGCCTCTGCAGCGTGGGTGAGTTTCGACCTGTTCGACACGCTGCTTCGGCGGCTGAAGGGGCCGGACGAGGTTGCCGCTGATGCAGCGTCGGGCTTGGTTGGACTGGGGCTGTCGCCATGGACGAGCGAAGATGTGCTTCGTCATAGGAGAGCATGGGTGATCTCGCGCGAGGCCGGCTATCCGCAATCGGAGGCGGAGTGGAGCATCGCCGACTGGTACGAGGCGCTCGGCGTCGCCATGTGCGTCGACGCTGCAGCGGTGCGCGAGGCTGGCTGCCGCTGCGAATTGGAGGCGGAGATTGCCGCCACGGTGGTGCGTCCCACAGGACTGGCGCTGCTGCTCGAGGCGCGCCGACTGGGCCGGCGTCACTTCGTCCTGAGCGACACCACGCTGACGGCAGCGCTGATCACCAGGCTACTCCAAGCGCACGGCCTCTTCGGGCTCGAGGTCGTCGCCTCTTCGGAGTGGCAGCGCTCGAAGCGGCGCGGAACCATCTTCGCGGAGGTGGAGGCGCGGCTGGGGCTCGACGGTTTGCGGGGGCTCCACATCGGCGACAACCTGAAATCGGACTTTGTGCGTCCGCTCCAGGCCGGTTGGCGTGCTGCGCACCTGCCGCTTACTGATCCAGATGGAGAGTTTGATGCCGCGGCTCGGACGGTGCTTCGCCACCTCATGCCCGCAGCCGATGGGCGGCCTGAGCCGCTTGCAGGAGAGGCGGCACACTTCGTGCTCGCGACGGCGGCCTGGGTCTGCCAGCAGGAGCGCCGGCTTGAGGCGGAGGCGACGCTCTTTCTCGCGCGGGACGCGGAGCCTCTCTTGGCCGCCTGCGACGCGCTGCACCCTGCCCCCGGGCTCAGGCACTACCTGCGCCTCTCGCGGCGTTCGGTTCTGCTCGCACATCCTGGCGATCTGCTCTTCCGTGTGACGCTGTCGGGCAAGATCGGGAAGCGGTCGATGCGGGCTTTTGTGGCCGGGTTTGAGCTGCCGGATGGGGTCTCAGAGCGATGGCTCTCGGAGCTTGGTGGCGGCGCCGACGAGCCGCTCAGCGAGGCTACCATTGCCGCATGGCAGGAGGTGCTCCGGCGGAATTCGGTCGAGTACGATGCCGTGAAAGAGGAACAGCGTTCGCTGCTTGGCGGCTACCTACGGAGCCTGATCGGCGAGCGCCGCAAGCTGCTGGTTATCGACCTTGGCTGGGCAGGAACCATCCAGGATGCAATCGCGGCGGTACTGCCCGATTGCGAGGTGCACGGTCGCTACGCTGGCGTCACGAGAGGCGGCGAGCCCTCTTGTTCGCGGGCGTCGAAGCAGGGTCTGGTGTTCGATATCCCCGCCGGCCGGGGCGCCCCGTTGCTGGGGACAAGCGCAGGCGTGATGCGGCTTTGGGAGTTGCTGCTCCGCGAGCCGACCGGCTCGGTGCGGCGGCTGGTGCGAGACGAAGCCGGCGTGGTTTCGGCGGAGCTCGACAGGCCACCGCCGCTCACAGCCGCGGCGCTCGAACTGGCGCAGGAGGCGCGGTCACAGCTTCTGGAAACGGCGCGCTTTGCCGGGCCCTCCTACGCGCAGCTGCTCGCGCTCCAGGATGATGTCTGCAGCCGGCTGCTCGAGCGCATTGCGCGGCGCGCCTGGGAGGGGCTGACGCTGCTGCCAGATGGGGCGTTCGCCCGGCGCATCCTTGATATCGAGATGGACGAGGGCGCCAGCCGAGGCGTGATGACGACACTCGGCATTGGCGGTCTCCGCTCAGGCGTGAGTTGGTGGCCGGGGCTGGTGGTCGCCTCGCTCACCGGCCGCGGTACAGGCCGTTCGTGAAGGTCGCAGTCCTCTCACGGAGCGACGCCTCCGGCGGCGGTGCTGGCCGCGTTGCGGACGAGTTGTCGGCAGGCCTCCGCGGAGCAGGGCACCGTGTGCTTCGCGTCTACCGCAGGGGCGAGCCGGCGGGCAACCGAGAGACGGTGCTCTTGCCCGCACTCCGCGGGGAGCAGGGGTTGCGTCAGACCTTTGGCGTGGACCTGGCTGCTGCGCCGCTGCTGCTCCTGCTCGCCCGACACGGCGTCGAACTGGTCCATTTTCACGACCATCACATGGCCTTTGGCCTCCGCACCGCACAGGCGATTGCGGAGCGGCTTCCGACCTGTTTCACCTTCCACGACTACACGGGTTTCACCGGCGGCTGCCTCTACCCAGGCGCCTGTTCGCGGTTTGAACGAGGCTGCGGCTCCTGCCCGGAGACCGGGCGCGGCGCACAGCCCGCACAGCTCGACCGTTCGGCCGCGACCTGGGACGCAAACCGCCGATTCGGGGCGACAGCAGGCGTGGTTGGGATCTCGCCATCCGCTCACTTCGCGGAGCTCGCAGCGCGCGGCGCCTGGTTCGGTCGCAAGGTCGAGGTCATCCCGAACGGCGTTGATACGGCGACCTTCTCGCCATTGTTGCGGGCGGCCTCGCGGGCAGCCGAAGGCGTCGGTGCGTCGGAGCGGGTGCTGCTCTTCGTTGCGGCGCAACTCGGCGATCCCCGCAAGGGGCTTAGCGATCTCTGCAAGGCGCTTGCGCCTCGGTTTGCGCAGGACCCGGCGCTTACGCTCTGGCTCGTTGGCGGTGAGGATAGACTGCCAGCCGAGCTCGAACTGCTGGGTGCCAAAGCGCGGCGCTTCGGACGCATCGGGAGCAAGGCGCGGCTCGCCGAGCTCTATGCGGCGGCCGACCTCTTCCTGCTGCCGAGCCATGAGGACAACCTTCCCTGCACGGCGGTGGAGGCGCTCTCCTGCGGAACGCCGATTGTTGGTCGTCCGGTAGGCGGAATCGCAGAGATTTTCGAGCATGGGCGTAGCGGTGTTCTCGCGAGGAATCGCACGGTGGAGGCGCTCGGCTGGGCGATCGATCAGGGCCTGACGCAGCTGACGGATGAGGCGAGCCGATGCGCCGCACGGCGCTTTGCGGAGCAGCGCTTCGGCATGGCAAGCTTTGTGGCGCGGCACGAGGCCGTCTACGAACGGGCGAAGTCGGAGCAGGCGCACAAGGTCGAACCATGAGCGAGCAGACGCAGGAGAGACAATCGCCGGAGCGTTGGCCGTCCGTTGTCTTCGGAATCTTCGTTGGGCTGCTGCTGCTTGCCCGCCTGCTTCGGCTCTCCGGCGAGGGGCTCTCTGCGAGCTTCGATTCTGCGATCTACATCCGAAACCTCTGGGGCATCGCCCATGGCGATTGGGTCAACCCGCTGGTCAACAATCATGCGCTCTGCGTGCACGGAAACTGGGTGCTCCTGTTGCTCGCGCCACTCGTCCGGTTCTGCGATCCTGCGCTGCTACTGACGCTCGCGCAGAGTCTGGCGCTCGGTGCGACCGCAGGGCTGTTGCATCACGGATTTCTGGAGGCGCTGGGTGAGCGTGCAGGCCGGGGCCGACGGCTGGGGGCGGCGACGCTGCTTTGCGCGGGGCTCCTGGCGGGGCCTGTGGCGATCAACCCCTTCCTCTTTGACCTGCGCCCCGACATGCTCGGGCTACCGTTGCTGCTCGCCGGACTTCTTCGAGCGCGGCGGCGGGGCTTCGACAGCGTTGCAATCGGATGGATGGCGGCAGCCCTGCTCGTTCGCGAAGAGTTCGCCATGGTCATTGTCGGCGCGATGGCTACCGCGCCGTTCGGTCGCTCGCTGCTGATGGATTGGAGGAGGCGCAGCGCCGTGATCGTTGCGGTGCTGGCCTTCGTCGCCATCTACTGGTTCGGCATCCGAGGATGGCTGTTCCCGCAGAGCGTCGATCGCGCCAGCAGCGTCGCGGCGCAGATGCTCGACAACGCGAGCCCGCTCCCGCTGTCGCAGGTTCTCGCCTACAAGAGCGAGATTCTGTGCGGGGTACTGCTCGGCGGAGGCCTTCTGCCGCTCTTTGGCTGGCGCTGGTTGGGCGTGGCGATGCCCGGGCTGGCCTTTCTACTCATCCAGTCGCGGATGCAGGCGGACCTGCTGGACTTTCATTACGCGATGTTCGCCCTTCCCGGCTTGGCGATCGCCTCGGTGGATGGCCTCGAGCGGCTCGTCTCTCGGCCGCGCCACGCCCCGCTGCTCCTGGTCTCTGCAGTCGGCATGATGGCGCTGTTCCTGACGTCGAGCGCGCTTCCGGGTGGCGGCCGTCACTTTGCATCGCGCGAGTTGTCCTTGAACAGCGACGGCTCCCTCCGCCTGACCGCGGATGGGTTGCCACTCTACGAGGCGATGAACACCCTGGTCGCAGCGCTGCCTCCCGACGACGGGGTCGCGGTACCGTTCGCACTTTCTGCAGGTGCTGCTGCCCGCTCCACCATCGTGACGACGGAGCAGG
>CAIQPA010000290.1 GCA_903873545.1 uncultured delta proteobacterium | reverse complement strand
CTTCGCGATGGAGCGGGCCAGGAGCGTCTTGCCCGAGCCGGTCGGGCCGATCACCAGGATGTTGCTCTTGGTCAGTTCGACCTCGTCGCTGCCGTCGTTCTCGGCGCGCAGCCGCTTGAAATGGTTGTAGACTGCGACTGCTAGCACCGTCTTGGCTCGGTCTTGCCCAACCGCATGCTCGTCAAGATAGCTCTTGATGGCACGGGGCCGGAGATCGTTGAGCAGGGTGGTACCGGGCTCCTCGTCGCGGACCGGGTCGTCGGCGAGGATCTCGCTGCAGAGTTTGATGCAATCATCGCAGATGGCGGCGCCGGCGACGCCGGCGGTGAGCTGCCCGAGGTCGGAAACCTCCTTGGTGCAGAAGGAGCAGCGCAGGCGGACAGGGGCTTCGGCGTCGGTCACGGTAGGCTCAAAAGAGGGCGGACCTGCTTGACACGCAGGGGAGGGCAGTCTAGGTGCGGCCCTTCCGTGAAGCAAGCGCGCCGCTTCGGCGTTCGGCACTTTGCAGAGACCACCTACCAAGCGATCCCATGAGCGTAAAAGTCCGTATGCAGCGCCACGGCGCCAAGAAGCGCCCGTACTACCGTATCGTCGTCGCCGACTCCCACTCGCCGCGTGACGGCAAGTTCCTGGAGCTCGTTGGCACCTACGACCCCAGCCGCAGCCCCGCACTGCTCGACATCAAGCTCGATCGCGTGGAGCACTGGATTGGCCTTGGCGCTCAGCCCTCGGACACCGTTCGCACGCTCATCAACCGCCTCAAGCGCGGTCTGACCCAGACCCGCGCCGAGCGCGACGCCTCGCAGAAAGAGGCCCTCCACGCCGCCCGCAAGGCGGCCTACGAGAACGCCAAGGCTGTTGAGGCTCCCTCCCTGTCGGCCTCCGAATAAGTCGAGAGGCGCGCCATGGCGGATTTCAAACTTGAACCCTTGGCGCGCATCCTCATGGAGCCCATCGTGAGCGGTGAGGCGACCATGACCTTCACCGAGGAGACCGACCCGTCGAGCAACAAGCTGCTCGTCACCGTCTCCGCCGGAGAGCTCGGCCGCCTCATTGGCACCCGAGGTGCCACCGCGCAGGCCATCCGCCGCGTGCTCGACTTCGGCGCCGCCCAGCAGGGTCGCCGCTGCTCCATCGATGTCGTCGAATCCTAACGACGCGCTCATCCCTGTCGGCCGTCTGGGCAAACCGCACGGACTCCGCGGGCAGCTGACGCTCCACCTCCACCATCCGGACTCTGACCGGATCTGGAAGGCCAAGTCGTTCGTCATCCGTAACGCCGCCGGCGACCGCACCGTGCAGGTCGAACGGCTCGAACGGGTCACCAAGGGCGGCCTCGTCTCCCTTGCGGGCTGCACCAGCCGCGAGGCTGCCGACGCCCTCGTCCATGCCGAGGTGCTCGTGCCCAGCAGCTTCTTCCCGCCTCTGCCGGAGGGAGATGGCTACTACGCCTTCCAACTCGAGGGGCTCACGGCACTTTCAGAGACAGGTGAAAAGCTCGGCGTGGTAGCCACGCTCACCTCCTTCGGCGCCGGCGATATCCTGGTCGTGGATGTCCCGGGCGACAGCTGGCTCCTGCCCTTCGCCGAACCCTATGTCGGGCAGGTAGACTTGGTGGCCCGCACGGTCGTGGTGCGTCCGCTGGACGACATATGAGCGACCGCGCCGCATTCGGCGTCGGGCTGGTGACCCTCTTCCCTGAGTTCTTCGCCGGTCCGCTCTCGCTCAGTATCCCAGGACGCGCCGAGACCGCCGGTGCGGCGAACTGGTCCTACTTCAACCCGCGCGACTTCGCCTCCAACCGCCACCGCACGGTGGACGATGCCCCCTACGGCGGAGGGGCAGGCATGGTCATGCGCCCTACCGAGCTCGGGGCCGCAGTCGAGGCGGCGCGGGTTTCGAACCCTGGCGCCCCCGTGATTCTGATGACACCGCAGGGACGCCCAGTCAGCCAGCAGCTTGTGGGCGAACTGGCGCAGGGCGCGGGCATGATCTTGGTCTGTGGCCGCTACGAGGGGGTCGATGAG
>CAIQPA010000289.1 GCA_903873545.1 uncultured delta proteobacterium | reverse complement strand
GCCTGCACAGCAACCGCGCCCGTCTGCTTGGTGCAGACCATCTCGACCTCTGCGAACCGCTCGCCCTCCACCTCGTGGAGCTTGGCGATGCTGCCCGAGAAGGTCAGCGTATCGCCGGGGAAGACACCCTCCTTCCAGCGCACGCGGGTCTTGCGTACCCGCTCGGGACCCAGCCACTCCGCCGCCCAGTTGCAGAGCATGCCCGCATGGAACATGCCGATGCCGAGCGGAGCGGGATAGCCCGAGGCGGTTGCGAAGGGCTCGTCGTGATGGATGGGGTTAAAGTCGCCCGAGGCGCCCTGGTAGCGGACGATGTCGGTGCGGTTCACAGGACCGTAAGTGCGGTTCGTGCCGGCCTGGCCCTCGGCGAGATCGCTCCACTGGGGTTCGTTGGCTGCCATCTGTTAACCCTCCTCAGGCGGACGCTCGGTCTCGACGCCCGTCATGCGTGCCTCGGCTACCTTGTTGCCTTCGGCATCGAAGAAGTCTGTCACCTTGACCACGAAGGTGAGCTTGCCGCCGCGGCGACCGGCCTTCTCGTAGAACTCGGCGATGCGGCTCTTGGCGGTCAGCGTCTGACCGGCGCGCGGCGGCGGTCCGAAGAAGGTGAACTCCTGCTCCGCATGCATGCCGCGGTCCTGATTCATCGCCACATCCACCCAGGGATCGGCACCCTCAACCTTCTCCTCCCAGAAGAACATGGAGGTCAGGTAGGTGGGCGGGATGACCGGGTTCTCGGTCGTCCAGTAGTCGGGGTGGGTGGACTGCAGCGCGCGGGCAAACTCGTGGATCTTGCCCCGCTCGATGTCCATGCGGAACGGCTGACCCTCGATGCCCAGAGATTCGGACCTGGCCATGCTGACCTCAGGGATGTTGGCTGGAGACGGAGAGGACCTCGCCCGTCAGGTAGGAAGAGAGATCGCTGGCGAGGAAGAGGATGACGTTGGCCACCTCCCATGGCTCTGCGGCGCGGCCCTGCACCGAGGCCGACTCGAGCTGCCGGAGGAGCTCCGGCGTGGTGACGCGGGCCAGGTTTGCATGCATCGCGAGGCTCGGCGCGACTGCGTTGACGCGGAGGTTGAGCGCAGCCCCTTCGACCGCGGCGCAGCGGGTGAGCGCCATCACGCCGGCCTTCGCCGCAGCGTAGTGGGCCTGACCGGCCTGGGCCCGCCAGCCGAGCACCGAGGCGTTGTTGACGATGGTGCCGTTGCGCATCTGCTGCATCGCGGCGCGCATCATGCGGAAGGTGCCGGTGAGCGACACATCGAGCACGCGCGACCACTGCTCGTCGGTCATCTCGGCGAGCGGCGCGGTGCCGCCAAGGCCGGCGTTGTTGACCAGCACATCGACGCCGCCGAGCTTCTCGGTGGTGAAGGCCCAGAGGGCATCGATGTCGGCCTGCTGGGTCACGTCGCAGCGGATGGCGAAGACAGTGCCGAACGGTTCGAGGGTGGCGAGCGTCTCGCCGAGCCGCCGCTCATGGGCGTCGGAGATGACGAGGCTGGCACCCTCTTCGAGCGCGCGCCGCGCAACGGAGGAGCCGATGCCGGTGCCTGCTGCGGCGGTGACGAGCACCCGCTTGCCGGCGAGCATCCGCATGCCGGTGGGCTGCGGCGGAATGGCGAGCGAGATGGTACCGTCGCTCATTGGCGGTCTCCACGCGGCAGGCCGAGCGCCCGCTCCGCGATGATGTTGCGCTGCACCTGGTTGGTGCCGGCGTAGATGGTGTCGGAGCGGGAGAAGAGGAAGAGCTTCTGCAGCGCGTCGAGCTCATACTCCTCGCCGCGGGTGTAGAGGCTGTCGGGGCCGGCCACATCCATGGCGAGCTCGCCCAGCTTGCGGTGCCAGGTGGCCCAGTAGAGCTTGGAGATGAGCGCCTCGCGCTTGAGCGTGCCATCTTCGCCACCCGAGAGGACGCGGAGGGCGGTGTAGCGCATGATCTTGAGACCGGCCCAGGCGTCGGCGATGCGCTGACGGATGGCGGGGTCTTCGCCTGCGCCGTTCCGCTTGGCGAGTTCGATGATGAGCTTGAGCTCGCCCGCAAAGGCCATCTGCTGTCCGAGCGTCGAGGCACCCCGCTCGAAGGCGAGGGTGCCCATCGCAACACGCCAGCCGCCGCCGTCGCCACCAACGGTGTCTGCGATGCTGGCACGGGCGCCATCGAAGAAGACCTCGTTGAACTCGCTGCTGCCGGTCATCTGCCGGATGGGGACAATGCGCACGCCGGGCTGCCGCATGTTCACGAGCAGGTAGGAGATGCCCTTGTGCTTGGGCACGTCGAACTGGGTGCGGGCGAGCACAAAGGCGTAGTCGCTCCAGTGTGCGCCCGAGGTCCAGGTCTTCTGGCCTTCGAGGACCCACTCGTCTCCATCGCGGATGGCGCGGGTCTGCACGTTGGCGAGGTCGGAGCCGGCGCCGGGCTCGGAGTAGCCCTGACACCACATCTGGGTCGCGCTCTGGATGCCGGGCAGGTAGCGCTGCTTCTGCTCCTCGGTGCCGAAGGCGAGGATGGTGGGGCCTGTGAGCTCCTCACCGATGTGGCTCAGCCGACCGGGCGCGCGGGCCCGGGCATACTCCTCGTTGAAGATGACCTGCTGCATGAGCGACGAGCCGCGGCCGCCATGCTCCTTGGGCCAGGCGATGCCGAGCCAGCCGCTCTTGGCGCGGTGCTGCTCCCAGGCCAGGAGGCCGTCGAAACACTCCTCTTCGTCACCCGGGCCGCCGCGACCACGGAGCTCTGCGAAGTCGCCCCGGAGGCTCTCTTCGAGCCAGGTGCGGACCTCCTCTCGGAACTGCTCATCGGCTGCTGTGAAGGCCAAATCCATGGGTCGTCTCAGGTGGTGGAGGTTGAGGCGAGGGCGCGGTAGCCGCCTGCAAAGTAGAGCAGCGGCGGGGCGTCGGAGCGGTGCAGATCGTAAGACAGCACCCGACCCACAACAATGGTGTGGTCGCCGCCGTCGAAGAGGGCGTGAACGGTGCACTCCACATGGGCCAGCGCGCCGTCAAGCAACGTCGCGCCGTGCGCGCCGGTCTTGAGCTCGAAGCCGCCCATCGGATGGGTCGCAGCCGACGACTTGGCGAAGTGGCGCGACTGCGCCTCCTGGTCGGCGGCCAGCATGTTGATGGCGAACCGTTCGCCAGAGGCGAAGAGCGGATGCATGCCGGCGTTGGTCGCCACGCAGCAGAGCACGAGCGGCGGGTCGAGCGAGACAGAGGTGAAGGAGTTGGCGGTCATGCCGCGCAGCGCCTCACCCTCCCCCGCCGTGATCACGGTGACGCCTGTCGCGAAGCGGCCCATCACATCG
>CAIQPA010000288.1 GCA_903873545.1 uncultured delta proteobacterium | reverse complement strand
GCCGGGGAGTGTGGCGCCGAGGTAGGCTGCGGGGGAGGTGGTCATGTGGGCGTGGAGGGAACGGCCCTGCAGTCCGATGGCCTCGACGGGCGGCTTCTCTTCGGGCGACTCAAATCCCGTGGCAAAGATGACCACATCGACCTGATGCTCGTCGCCAGAGGCCGTCACAATGCTGCCCTCTCGGAGCTCGGTCAGCGCCTCGGCGACGAGGGTGACATGGGGCAGATTGAGGGTGGGCAGGTAGTCGCTGCTGATGAGGAGCCGCTTGCAGCCGATGCGATAGGCGGGGGTGAGTTTGGCGCGCATCGCCGGGTCGCTGATGGTGCGGTAGAGATAGCGCTTGCAGCCGCGCTCGCGGAGACGGCCGAGACGAGGCTCGAGGACGTAGGCGACCGCGAAGGCCTCCATGTAGGTGTAGAGGAGCGCGCGGACGAGCTTCTGGGTCGCGGGAAGGCGCCGGAAGAGGCGCTTGACGGGCTCGGGCGTCGCGAAGTCGGGGCGGGGGATGAGCCAGCCCGGGGTGCGCTGCAGCACGAAGAGGTGCGAGGCCTGGGCTGCGATCTTGGGGACAAGCTGCATGGCGCTGGCGCCAGTGCCGATGACGGCGACCCGCTTGCCGCGGAGGTCGACGGTCGGGTCCCACTGGGCGGAGTGCATCGTGCGCCCCTTGAAGCTGCCGAGCCCCTTGACCGCGGGGAGCGCAGGTTTGGAGAGGGCGTGACCGGCGCCGGAGACGAGGAATCGGGTGCGGAGCGCGTCGCCCGCTGCGGTGTGGACGGTCCAGAGACCCGCGGCTTCTTCGAATTCGGAGCGGACAACCTCGGCGCCGAAGCGGATATGGGGGCGAAGGCCGAAGTCGGTGGCGCAGCGCTCGATGTAGTCGAGGATTTCGGGCTGCGGCGCGAAGAGCCTGGACCAGTCAGGGTTGGGCGCGAAGGAGAAGCTGTAGAGGTGCGACGGCACATCGCAGGCGGCGCCCGGATAGGTGTTCTCACGCCAGGTTCCGCCGACCCGCTGCGACCGCTCGAGGATGAGGATGTTGGTGAAGCCAGCCTGACGCGCCTGATGGGCGAGTCCGACGCCGGCGAAGCCCGCTCCGATGATAATGAGGTCGAAGGGCTGGGCGCCGGTTTCGTGCATGGCGAGGGTCACCGCTGCTTGGTCGAGAAGATGCGCAGGAAGGGTCGGAGCACGGCGGGGTAGCCGGCAGGCAGGAGCCGCTGGACGAGATCCATGGCGTAGGTCTCGGGTCCGATGAGGATGCGGCCGCGGTTGCGCAAGACCCCTGCCCAGATGATGCTCGCGGCGCCGTCTGGGGTGGTGCTTGTGGTGCGGGCGAAGGATCTGGCGAGCGAGGCGGTGGTGGTGGGCTTACCGTCGGCGCCCTGGAGGTGCTTTCCGTTGCGGATGATGTTGGTGTCGATGCCGCCCGGATGGACGCAGCTGACGTGGATGGGCGTGTCGTGGAGCTCCTGCCGGAGCGACTCAGAGAGGCCGCGGACGGCGAACTTGGAGGCGTTGTAGGCCGACTGGCTGGGCACGCCGACAAGTCCGAAGAGGCTGGAGATGTTGACGATGTGGGCATCGTCGTGGGTCTTGAGCTGCGGCAGAAAGGCCTCGGTGCCGCGGACCACGCCCCAGAAGTTGATGTCCATGACCCACTCGAAGTCTTCGCGGCTCTGGCTGTCGAAGTAGTGGGAGAGCGCCACGCCGGCGTTGTTCACGATGACATGGGCGGGGCCGAACTTCTCGGCGACGGCCGCGGCAAAAGCCAGGACCTCCGCATCGCTGCGGACATCGACGACGGTTGCGAGATGTGGGGCATCGCCGAGCAATGCCACGGTCTCTGCGAGGGAGTCTGCGTTGCGGTCACAGATGGCGACGGAGGCGCCCTGCTTGGCGGCGTCGAGGGCAAGCGCCCGGCCGATGCCCGACCCTGCGCCAGTGATCGCGATAACCTTGTTCTTGAGCGTCTTCATGCGGCTCTCCGTCTAGAGCGTGGCGCCCCACACGGTGGGGCAGGCGATCGGACGCGTGCCGAGGCTACTTGGTGGGAGCTGCAGGCGGCGCGACGACAGGGGCGGCGGGCAGACCGAGCCACCAGCTGATGAGCGACTCGCACTCCTCTTTGCTGAGGGAGATGTCGGTCTTGAAGACGCGGCTGGTGAGGTCTTTGAGGCCGAGTAGGCGGAGCGCACGGGCGGTGCTGGCGTGGATGACGGGGGTACGGAAGTCATCCGTGTCGCCCGTCGAGAGCCAGACGGGCCGGACCTCGTAGCCGATTCCGTCGCTGAGGAAGCCGCCATGGAGGAGGCCGAAGTGGGAGACGAAGCGCTCGTTGGTGCCAACCCAGGCCGCAATGCTGGCGCCCTGCGAGTAGCCGGCGACGAGGGTCTTTGATTTGTCGAAGGTGACACCCTGCGTCTGGGTCATCCACTCCATCGCCTTGGCGAGGAACTGAAGCTCCTTGGTGCGGTGGACGATGGCGTTGTTGACCTCGAAGGCCCAGACGCTGTTCTCCTTGTTCACCGCGTCGATGGCGAGGATGGCGAAGCCGTGCGCACGGGCCTGATCGACGAAGGGCTCCGCGATGAGGGCACCGCTGTCGCCCGGTCCGTGGAAGAGGATGAGGAGCGGCACTTCGCCGGAG
>CAIQPA010000287.1 GCA_903873545.1 uncultured delta proteobacterium | reverse complement strand
CGCGGGCCGGTTCGTCTGTGATGGGGCCGACGCCGTGCGTTGCGAAGAGGCTGCGGAGCCGCGCAACGCCTGCGGCGGCTGCGGCACGCTGCCCAACAGGCTGGGCGACGCCTGCGGCGATTGCGACGGCAGCTGGGCCTGCGACCCGGGCAATGACGATGGACTCATCTGCTCGCAGAGCCGCAACGTCTGTGGCAGCTGCGGTTCGCCGGGTGCGGGCGCGCTCGGTGAGGCCTGCACGGGCGGTCGCCTCGTCTGCGGCACAGACGGTCAGCTCAGCTGCGAATCGAACGACCGCAACCTCTGCGGCGGGACGTCGGCGCTGGCGGCCGAGCCCGGCTCGGACTGCGGCAGCTGCGGCGGCGTCAACATCTGCGCGGGGCTGGACCGGGTTGTCTGCATCGGCAGCGCGCCCGTGAACGGCTGCGGCGGCTGTGGCTTCCTTCCCGCCTTCCCTGGCACCTTTTGCGGCGTCGACCACACCTGGGAGTGCAACAGCGACGGCACGATGGCCTGCGAGCAGACGACGTCATCTGTGGTGGTGAGCGGCGGTGTTGGTGGAACCACTGCGGTGGCACAGGGTCAGGTCACGGTGCCGGCCGGCGCAGTGCCCGACCCCATCCGCATCACCATCCGGGTACGCAACGGGATGATGATTCCGGGCTACCAGCTTACCTCGCCGGTGCTTGAATTCGGACCGGCCGGAACCGAGTTCTCGACGCCCATCGAGGTGCAGATCATCAGCGATGATGCGCTTGCCTCCGACATGGTTTGGTCGAACCGGGCTGCGGATGGCGGCGGTTACGGCGAGGTGCCCGGTGCGGTGGTGGAGGGCGATGCGCTGGTGGGCGATGTCTCTCACTTCAGCATCGGCTTTACGGGTATCCCGATCCCGGAGGCAGAGGTTTGCGGGGACGGGCTCGACAACGATTTCGACGGGCTCACCGACTGCGACGACAGCGACTGCGCGAGGGTTCCCAGCTGTGCGCCCGTAGCCGTGGAAGACTGCAGCAATGGCGTCGATGACGATCGGGACCTGTTCGTCGACTGCGAGGACAACGACTGCATCGGAGCGCTCGGCTGCGGTGGGCTGCTCGTAGAGCTCTGCGCCAACCGAATCGACGACGACCGCGACGGCATGACCGACTGCGCCGACGTGGACTGCGTGCGTGACCTTGGCTGCCGGGTGTTACCGCTGGAGGTGTGCGGCGATGGGCTCGACAACGATGAGAACAGTCTCACCGATTGCGATGATTCTGCCTGTGCAGGCGATGCCGCCTGCATCGCAGCCGACGCGGGTACAGACGCGGAGGTCGACGCGGCCACCGACACGGGCACCATCACCGATACGGGCACCAGAGCAGAGACCTGCGACGACGGCATCGACAACAACGGCAACGGCTGGATCGATTGCCAGGATGGCGCCTGCTCGGTCGCCTGCGGCGGTAGCGCATCCTGCGACAACGTCTCTGACCGAGGGACGTTCGCGACGCTTTCGTCGGGAACGCTCTTCAACACCTGTTCGAGTCTTGGGAATCAGGCCGCCATCAGCGACTGCTTCGCGACGGGCGGCTTTGGGACGGGATGCGCCTCCTGCCTCGCCGCGTTTGTCCTCTGTGGGAGCTCGGCCGAGTGCACCGGGACCTTCAATTCCTGCTCGGGCTTGACGCTGCTCCCGCCTGAGGACTGCAACAACCGCGTTGACGACAACGGCGACGCGCTGGTGGACTGTTCCGACCCGACCTGCAGAGGTGCAACGGTCTGTGGCGGCACACCGCCCGCGGAGAACTGCAGCAACAGCTTCGATGACGACGGCGACACGCTGGTGGACTGTGCCGATCCCGACTGCGCGAGCGCGGCCGTCTGCGGTGAGACCAACTGCGCCGACAACATAGACAACAACGGCGACGGGCTTGTGGATTGCGCCGACCCCGACTGCGCCTCCGACGCCGCCTGCTTCGAGTTCGAATGCAACGACTACCTCGACGATGACGGCGATGGTCAGACCGACTGTCTCGACCCCGACTGCAACGGCCTGCCGCAGTGCCAGGAGCTCTGCGATGACGGCATCGACAATGATGGCGACGCGCTGGTGGACTGCTTTGATGTGGCCTGCCGCGGCTCGGCCTTCTGCCCGCAGCAGCGCTGCGCCGGTCTCGCCACCTACACCTACAACGCAGGCACCGGCGTCTTCTATCAAGGCTTCGGCGCCCCCCTGACCGGCTGCGCGCCGGGCGAGGGCTGCAGCCTCCTCTCGCCTCCGACGGAGGTCGCGGTGGCCGGTGCTCTGGTGCCAACCTACGAGGGCGTCTGCGCGCCCCGCCTCGCCGACGGCGACAGCTGTACTACCGAGCCGGCCGAGGGCTACTGCTCCGG
>CAIQPA010000286.1 GCA_903873545.1 uncultured delta proteobacterium | reverse complement strand
ACGCGCGCAGCAGGGACGTGACGCGCGACTCGATCGGATACAACGACGCAACGGCGGGCAGGAGATGTGGACGGCGGCGTGGCAACGACAGACCTCGGAGTCTTGGACTCTGAAGTTATCGTCGTCTGTCGGCGGATGTTGCGGGGCGCGGTGAAGAAAGTGGCGGGCGCACAAGAGCGGCAGCCTATGCCCTACGCCGCCTACCCTCTCCAGGGTGCTCCGGGCAGCAGTGCAACAAGTTCAGACTGCACCCGATGGAAGGCTTGAGATGGTTCCCACGCAAAGCCTGCTGCCAGCAGCGGCGACATGTCGGCCGAGAACATGGGGTCGCGAGCCTTGGCTGCAAGGTTCTGCTCCACGAGCGCGCGCGAAACAGTGGCACCCTCTTCTCGCATGTAGCGGCAGAAGGTCTCGGCAACCCGCTCCGGGGCGCAGACCTGCCGTTCGAGCGCCAGTGCGAGGTCGAAGAGATCGCGGCCCTTCTTGCGCTGATAGAGCGCCCGCAGTTTGGTCGCGAGGAGCTCATCGATGTCGTAGGTCGTGATGTGTGCCGCACCACGAAACCAGCGCGATGCGACCTCGAACCCCCTCCGCTCAAACGGATAGACCGCGAAGTGTTCCCGCACATTGACCTCAATCTTGAGGCGCAGCGAGACGGGCGGTTGCTCGTCCGAGAGGAAGCGATAGACGAGTGTCACGCGCCCGTCGGTCTGCTTCCAGCGAGGCAGCCCCAGCCATGGGTCGATCACCGCATGGATGGCGTCCATGAAGGGACCGATGGCGCCGGGGTGCACCTGCACGAGGTCGATGTCTTCCGAGTACCTCGCCGCCGGACGAAGATGGAGTTTGTAGAGCGCCGTACCGCCGCGGAAGGCCAGGCCGTCGGCAAGCAGCGGGTGGGCAAACAGCTCGACGAGCGCGCGGGAAATGACGAGGTCCTGCTCCACCTGCCGGTCCTGCACCCACGGCGCCTCGCTTCGCCACGCGGTGATAAAGTCGCGGGGAATCATGCGTCGAGGGCGATCGAGGCGTTCACTGCGATGCGCCACCGAGCATCTCGTTCCGCGCCGGTGCGAGAGAGCTCGGCGACCAGCGGGACCACCTCGGCGCTCCTGCCTTCCAGACCCGGCAGCAGGTGGTCCGCCAGGTCGGAGTGGCCGGTCAGGTCGAGCAGGTAGCCCAGCCGCTGCACCCAGGCCGCAGGCGCCTGCAGTGCTGCCACGGCGAGCTTCTCGCCGTCCAGCGCCTCCGCCAGCTCCGCAATCACGGTCGCCACCTGCTCCAGGCCGCCGCAGGCCTGCGCGTAGCCCACCAGTTCGATGGCGGTCGCCTCCGCTGACGCCACCGTGACCAGACCGCGCGGCGTAGACAGGCGCACCGTTGGCGTGCCACGCAAATCGCCGCGGGCAAAGAAGCGAACCTGCACCGCACCGCAGACAATCGCTCGTCGGTTCGTCGCGACCATGACCTGCATGGCCTGCGGGCGGTGATGCGCCGCACCGAGCAGCTCGGCAGCGCTCAGCAGCGCCACATAGTGGGTCTCGCCGAGGTGCTCCATGAGCTGCGGCACGAACTGCTCCGGCGGAAGGCAGCCAAGGCGGCGATACTCGGGCGGAACGATGACGAAGAAGCCCCGAGCGGGGTCTGCAATGCGCCCTGCCTCCTTGAGCCGACGGAGCGCAGCGCGGGTGGCAGGGAGGGAGCGCCCCAGCTCCGCCGCGGCCTCCGCGGTGGTAAAGTGGTACTGACCTCGGCTGACGAGGTCATCGATGAAGTGGGTCGCAGACTTGTGCATTGCTTGCACAGAATAATGTTTTTCGTAATATTTCGCAAGTCTGACACAGAACAGCTGACCCTTCGGAAGGCCGGCCTGGCGAAGCGAGCTGCCCCGCCATTCCTGCCAGTTGTGGAGATGCGATGGGGGCGGAGAGTCGATGAAGTGCTCGAGCATGGCAGACCTCGGAGTCTTGGACTCTGAGGTTATCGTCGTTCGTCGCCGGTTGTTGCGGGGCGCGGTGAAGAAAGTGCGGGCGGTAGGCCGCCGCCCTCCTGCCGTGGAACGGGCCTCTGCCTTTCAACCGCAGCGGAGGGCTTTTCTCACCGCGTTACACCCTAAGGT
>CAIQPA010000285.1 GCA_903873545.1 uncultured delta proteobacterium | reverse complement strand
CGCAGCGAAGTAGGCACGCAGCGCGTAGAAGTTGGTCGGGTCGCCGGCCATCCCATGCACCAGGATCAGCGGCAGGTAGCCGTCGTCCGGCTTCGCGACCACGCTCCGCTCGCGCGGCAGCAACATGCCGAGCCCCACCACAGGACCGTGCACGAGGTGTCGCTGCACATCGGGATCGATGGCCCTGTACCCATAGGCCACCTTGCCGGCGCCCCAGAGCAGCCCCCGCGTGACAGCGCGTCCCGCCGTCAGCGCGGCAGCAGCGACCCGCTTCTTGCTCTCTCCGGGCATGGCTGCCTGCTCCTGCATCTCTTCCTCCGGCGCGATGTGCGCCATCAATGTTGCAGCGCGCCGCGACGATGGCAGCAGGAGCCCTCGCGGCGCAAGCCTTAGAGCGTCTTCTTCGAGAAGTACCAGTCCGTTACTTGGAAATCCTGCGACGCGAGCCGCTCACGTGCACCGGCCACCGTCTGCGGCGCCGGCACGATGACCGGCTCGCCCGGAACCCAGTTCGCGGGGCAGGCGACACCGTTCTTGTCTGCCGTCTGCAGCCCGTCGATGAGCCGGATGATCTCTGCAAAGTTCCGGCCCACATTCATCGGGTAGTAGATGAGCGCACGGATCTTCCGGGCCGGGTCGATAATGAAGACGCAGCGAACCGTCGCGGTCTCGGAGCTCGGCGTGTGCACCATGCCGTAGAGCGAGGCCACCCGCTGATCGAGGTCGGCGATGACCGGGAAGTTCACATCGACGCCGAACTTCTCCTTGATGTTCTGCACCCAGCCGATGTGGGCGAAGACCGAGTCGATTGAGAGGCCGATGAGCACCGTGTTCCGCTCCGCGAAGGCGCTCTCCAGGCCTGCAAAGGCCAGAAACTCCGTCGTGCAGACCGGGGTGAAGTCGGCGGGGTGGGAGAAGAGGACAACCCACTTCTCCTTGTTCCACTCCGAGAGCTTGAGGAGGCCGTGCGTCGTCTTGGCTTCGAAGTCGGGGGCAGGGCCTCCAAGCTGGATGCGGGGTGCTTCGATGGGGGTGAGGCTCATGTTCTTTGCTCCGGTTGGTTGGGAACCCGCGCTGGCGGTCTCACTCGGCCTAGGTATGATTCTTGACCAAATCAATAAACAATCTTGCGCTCATCGATTCATGAAAACACATAAAACTTCGTATGAATGTCGCCGCGCGGACCCCTCGAGAATTCTTTCGAGCCAACTGCGTTCATCTGATAATCCGCTGATGCCCGAAGGGTGTTACCCCTGCAGCCGCCACCAACGAGAGGTCCCATGATGCAGCGAATCTCCCTCCTCCTCGTCCTCGCAACCCTCACCGCCTGCGCCCAAGACGACGACGCCCTCCTCGAGGAGGTGCGCGACACCCTGCCGGCCGCCAGCGAGGTCCGCCTCGATGTCCCCTCCACCGACAACAAATCCACCCTCGGCGCTGTGGCCGAGTTCTACCAGCACACCCGCAACACCTCCGACTTCCTCAACGCCGCCTCGGTCGTCTGGGTGGGCCTCATCCAGACCATCATGCGCTACCCAGCGACCAGCGTGGAGGGTGACACCATCACCTGGGGGCCTTGGAACGACGACAGCGCGCTCCGTCCCTTTGCCTACAAGCTCGTGGCCGTCCGCACGGGCGACCGGAGCATCACCTATGCCCTTTCCGGTAAGCGGCGCGCCGACGCCGGTGACTTCATTCCGCTCATCGAGGGCGCCGCGGAGCGGCCCGAAGCCGGCGAGCGCGGCAAGGGAACCCTCACGCTGCTCTTCGACAACCAGGCCGTCATAGACGTCGCAAAGCGGGAACGGGGCAGCATCGCCATCCGCTACGACCTGACCGGCGAGCCGCGCACCAACGCCGTGACGTTCAGCGACTTCGTCAACGAGCGGGGCGAGGGGCCGCGTGACAGCGAGTATGGCTACCTCCAGCGCGCCGACGGCAGCGGCCGCTTCGACTTTCTCACGCTCGCAGACGTAGACAACGACGCCGCGAGCCAGCTCGAGAACCTACACATTGTAAGCAACTGGGATGCAACCGGGGCAGGGCGCAGCGACGTTGCCGCATGGGGCGGAAATCTGGGCGAGGTGATCTGGAATGTGGCACAGTGCTGGGATGCCTCCTTCCTCGCCACCTTCACCTCCTACGCCGCTACGGGTGGCGCTCAGCCCCTGCTTGCCAACGAAGGCGACGCTGCCAGCTGTGCAGTCTCTGGCGAGACGGTTGCCCCGCTTCTCTAGTCTCCTCCTCTGCGCACTCCTCGGCTGTGATGCATCGCGGGCTGCGACCGCGCCGTCTGCTCCGATCCGCAGCGCGGCTGCCAGACCTGCTCCGGTGACGGCCCGCTGCGGCATCAACTTTGCGCACGCCTGGCAGAACGGCGGCGCGCGAGGCTACGACAGTCCGACCGCGCGTGAGGCGCTCCGGGAGCTCGCTGCAATGGGCGTCGTCGATGTCGCCATCACCGGCTTCGGCTGGATGTCCTCCCTCACGGCCACCGAGGTGAAGTGGCAGCAGCCCCCGCCCGGCGGAGAGACGGAAGCAGCCATCCGTGCCGCCGCAGCGGCGATCCGGGGGAAGGGCCAGCGCCTCATGCTCAAACCCCACCTCTGGGTCCACACAGGTGCCTGGCAGGCGGAGCTCAAGCCCGATCCTGCGGCGGGAGGCTGGCCCGCCTGGTTCGCCAGTTACGAGCAGTTTATCTTCGCGCAGGCCGAACTGGCCGCCGAGCTGAAGGCTGACTGGTTCGTCATCGGAAACGAGCTCGGCAGCGCCACCGCGACCGCACCGGAGCGCTGGGCTGCGCTCATCGCCGGCGTCCGTACGCGCTACACAGGGCGCATCACCTACGCCGCGAACTGGGACGAGGCAGAGCGCGTCACCTTCTGGCCCCTCCTCGATGCCATCGGCATCAACTTTTACGCGCCGCTCAGCACCAAACCGTCGCCCTCCGAGGCCGAGCTCCGCGCCGGCGCGACGGAATGGCTTGCCCGTTACGAGAAGCTGGCCGCAACGGCCAAACTGCCGATCCTGCTTACCGAGGTGGGCTACCGCAACCGGGTCGGTACCGCCGCGACGCCCCACGCCTGGCCCGAGCATGCCCCAGACAGCCGGACAGCCGCAGGCGACGCCGAGCAGGCCGCAGCCTACGCGGCGATCCTCGACACCTTCGGCAGGTCGCCTGCTGTCACCGCCCTCTACTGGTGGAAGGCCTTCTCCGATCCGGCGACAGGGGAGGAGGGTTCGGCCGGTTTCTCGCCCATCGGCAAGCCTGCTGCCCGCCTGCTTGCAGCGCGCTGCCCCGTGACCTCGCCTTAGAACGGCTGGTCGTCCTCGTCGTCCATGTCGGGTGCCGGCGCCGGTCGTCCGCCGCCCGGTGGCGGGTAGTCGGCCTGCTCGTTCTGCCGCGCAACATAGGGAGGCATGTCGTCGTCGGTCGGGCCCGGGTCGTCGCCCTCCTTGTTGGCAAAGAGGGTGTAGGCGGCATGGAACTGAAGCTCCACGGTGGCCGTCTCACCGGCGCGGTGCTTGGCAAGGATCACTTCGGTGACGTCCACCGAGGGCCCGGAGGGCTTGGCAAACGGTGTCGGCCCCCCCTTCATCTTGCCGCCGTTCTTCGACGCCTCCAGATGGGCGTAGTACTCCTCGCGGTAGAGGAAGATGATGATGTCTGCGTCCTGCTCGATGGCGCCCGACTCGCGCAGGTCCGAGAGCATCGGCCGCTTGTTGGGCCGAGACTCTACGCCGCGATTGAGCTGCGAGAGCGCGATGACCGGGATGCCCAGCTCCTTCGAAAGCGCCTTGAGGCTGCGGGAGATCTCCGAGATGACCTGCTCGCGGATGACCTCTTTGCGCGTCGTCGGCCCCTGCATCAGCTGGAGGTAGTCCACGATGACCAGGCCGATGTTGTGCCGCTGCTTGTACTGCCGGCACTTGCGCATCATCTCGTTGACCGTCAGCGCTGGCGTATCATCGATGAAGATGGGGAGTTCGTTGAGTGCGCCCGACTGTGAATAGACCTTGCTCCAGTCGTTACCGACATCGCCGCTCCGCAGCTTCTTCATCGGGATGCGGGTGCTGTAGGAGAGGATACGGCCGGCGATCTCGGCGCTCGACATCTCGAGCGTGAAGATCAGGCTGCCCACCGGCCGTGCCGCCTGGGCCGCGTTGGTGGCAAGATTGAGGGCAAAGGCCGTCTTTCCCATGCCGGGGCGGGCCGCGATGATGATGAGGCTGCCCGGCTGCCAACCCTGTGTCTTCTCGTCGAGTTTGTAGAAGCCAGACGGCACGCCGATGAGCCCCTTTTCACCCGCCTCCGCATGGGCCGCCATCGTCTGCACGTAGGCAGAGAGGGCGGTGCCGAGCGAGATGGTGCTCGAGGTGCTGCCTCGCATCGAGAGTTCAAGGGTCTGTTTGGCCGCTTCGTCCAGCAGCCGCTCTGCGCTGTCCACCGGTCCGAGCGCCGAGGAGTGCAGCCCCCGCGTCACAGCGATGAGATCGCGCAGCGACCGTTTGGAGCGGAGAATCGAGGCGTAGTGGCCCCAATACTCCGCGTGCGGAACCGAACCCACGAGACCCGCCACATAGGCCATGCCGCCGGCGATCTCGAGGCTGCCATGCTCCTTCAGCCAGGAGATGACGACCAGCTGGTCCACCGCCTTTGCGGCCTTCTCCAGCTCTACCATCGCGACAAAAATGCGCTGGTGCGACTCGAGGTAGAAGTCATCCTGATCGAGCCCCGTGCCGATCTCCCGAAGGATGCCCGGCTGCAGCAGGATGGCGCCGAGCACAGCGCGCTCCGCATCGATGTCCTGCGGCAATTGAACCCCGAGTGCAGGCTCTACGGGCGCCTGCTCATCGCGCCTTTGCCGGGGGTTCCAGTTGCTATCAGACATGTTCTCTCCCTCTACTCGAGAGGAGAGCTCCCCCCGCTACCGGTCCATCACTGACGGAGGTTAAGCACTTCGATGGAGTCGAGCACGCCCTTCATCACTTCCGAGTGCTGGTAGTAGTTACCGCCCGGGATGAAGATGGTCGCCATGGTCGGCTTGCCGGGAAGCTCGAGCGCCTGGGCAATGAAGTAGATGGGGGTCCGGTCGCCGCGAACGAGCGCATCGCCCTCGGTGCGGTAGCCTGGCACGCCGTTGAAGGCGCGCCCCTGGCTCTTCTCTGGCAGGATGTTCACGTTGTCGAAGCCGACGCGATCATCGAGGTTGGCAAAGCTGGTGCCCGCGAGCTGGAGCGACTCTGTGTTCGCCACCACCATGCGGATGCCCGAACCGGCGGGACCCTCAAAGCTGATCGAGTCCTTGGAGGTCGCAGGCATCCCGGGAAGCGCCGCGCCCGAGCCGTTGGCCGCCTGGCCCACTTCGAGCTTCTTCCACTCTGCAGGAAGACGGAACCGGATGTTGAACTTGGGGCTCGAGAAGATGCCGGCCTCGAGCGTGTCTGCGCCGGAAGGGGCTGCCGCGGGTGCGGGTGCTGCAGCAGGTGCCGGGGCAGCGGCAGGCGCCTCGGCGGCAGGCGCCGGTGCAACCTCGACCGTTTCGGTCTTTCCGCACGCTGCTGTTACGCTCACCAAGGCCGCCGCAAGAAGAATGTGTCGCATGTGTGTCTCACCCATTTGGAGGTTCACCCGTCGGGGATGCTTCCCGATCAAGCCCGCCGATGATAGGAGGCAAAGGCAAAGGCTGTCAACGCGCCTGCGTCCCCCTCTCCCTCGTTGCTTTTCGTGGCCATTCGCTTCTGTACATCTTGCGGGGCCGAGCTGACGGGGTCCGACGAGCGCTGCGACGGCTGTCAACGCGCTGCGGTGAAGCTGCCGCCGACGATGGCGATGGATCTGTTGCCGCCGCCTGTCGTCAGCCCGCGCGCCGCTCGCTCCGCCACCGTCGCGATCTCCCTCGACGCGCTCCCGTCGGGGAATCACCCCTCCGCCGAGGAGCCCGAGAGCGGTTCGTCGGCTGTCCTGCCCGACCCCGCCCTCCGCGCACGGCAGGCCGCCCTCCGCGAGACCCGTCGCAAGAACCAAGCCTTCCTCCGCTGGGCGCCGCTGATCCTCCTCGTTCTCGTGGGGGTCGTCCTCCTGTTGCTCGCGACCCTCTCCCATACGGGCCTCGTCGCGCAGAAGTCGGAGGCCTTGGAGCTCAGCGCGACCGGCGCGCCTGTCTTGGTATCGCTCGGCTCGGGCGAGTCCCTGCTGGGACTGTCGGAGAACAACAAGGATGCCACGCTGCAGCTCTGCTGGCGGGTGAGCGACAAGCCTACGACGGAATGCCGCATCTCCTACCTCGAGGCGCAGCATGAGTTTCCCTCCCGCAAGGTCGTCTTCCCCGCGTTGAAGGTGATGGCGACCGAGGTCTCCAACGCACAATATGAGGCCTGCGTCGCAACAGGCGGTTGCAAGGCCCGCGCCCTCGACCGGTGCGAGTACCACTCCATCTTCCGCTGGGAGATGGGCCAGCCCGTACCGGACGAGATGCTTGAGCCGGAGCGGCCCGCGGTCTGCGTCGTCTTTGAGGAGGCGGCGGCCTTCTGCAAGGCGCAGTCGCTTCGTCTGCCCACGGCAGCGGAGTGGGAGCGCATCGCGCGCGGCAAAGACGACAGGCTTTTGCCATGGGGACGGGTGCTGACGCCGGGGCTCATGAACTGGGGCGAGCGCGACATGGCCGGCTTCCCGGTTGCCGGCCGACTCGACGGCTCCGAACTGACAGCCAAGGTCACAGACTTCGCAGACTCGGCGTCACCTGACGGCGTCGTAAACCTTCTTGGCAATGCAGCGGAGTGGGTGGTGCCGCGGCCCTTCGACAAGCCTGGTGAGGCCGGCCTGAGAGGTGGGAGCTACGTGGACGATGTCCGCTCACTCCGCAGTACCTTCCACACGGTGATGCCAGCCGACAAGCGACGAAGCACAATCGGGTTCCGATGCGTTGGCGGTGCTGAGACTCCTTGGCCCGAAGGCTCGGGGGCGAAGTAGCAGCTCAGCGGTGGGTCGCAGCCGCCAGGTGGGGGCAGGCTTCGGTTTTGCAGTGCACGTAGAGTTCGAGCCGCTGGCGCGCGAGTTCGAACTCACCTTGCGCGGCGACAACGCCCTGGATGCGGGCGGTGATGGTCGGGTCGCTGAACTCGAGCACGCGGCGGCAGCCGAGGCAGATGATGTGGTCGTGCTCGTCGTCGTCCCCGTCGGCGGGGTCGAAGCGGGTCTGGCCGTCGCCGAACTGCCGCGGTGTTGCAAAGCGGTGCTCCACGAGCAGCTTGAGCGTCCGATAGACGGTGGCGTAGCCAATCCGCGGCGCGGTACGGCGGACCTCTTCGAGCAGCTCCTCCACGCTGATATGTCGGCCGAGTTCGAAGAACCTGGCAACGATGACATCGCGCTGCTGGGTCGACTTGAGTCCAGAGGCGCCAAGGCGCGCGTGAAACCGGTCGAGTACCTCTTGCTGGCTGAGCATCTCCGACACCGCGCTACCTCAGGAAAAAGCGGACTGGTTTGGGGTACCACGCGCACCCCACGGCTGCAAGCGGATGGCGTGGACGCTGTCCCGACCCTCTGGTAGTCCCGAGGCCCCGCCAACACAGGAGCATCGGCCGTCGCCGGGCTCCGCACGAAGAGTCAGAGCACATGGCTGAATCGAACCCCGTCAACCCCATCCTCGCCAACCTTCAGTCCCTGGTCCGCACCGCCCGTGGGCATGCCCAGGAGAAACGGGCGCAGAAGGCGCTCGAGACGCTCAACGAGGCCCGCATGCTGGCACTGGCGCAGGAGTCGCAAACGGCCGAGATTGTGGAGGCCTACGGAGCGATTGAGACGGAGTTGGCGCTTCTTCTGCAGCAACTCAACGACACCCGTAGCGCGCTACAGCACTACATGGAGGCAGAGGCTGCCTTCCGGAAGCTGCCGCTCGAGGAGCCAACGCAGCGGGTGCGGCTGCAGCTGGCAACGACGCTGGTGAACATGACGGGTCTGCTGGCGCGGGAGCGGATGCTGCAGCTCGGCCTCGAGAAGTCGAGCGAGGCGGTGATGCTGCTGCGCGACGTTACAGGGCCTGCAGCTGAGGG